>JAQVUC010000073.1 GCA_028699715.1 Anaerolineaceae bacterium
GAAGTTTTAGCCATGCGGTTGTTGGTCATGGAAAGGTGAATTTCCATCAAGCTCGTAACCTGATCCCGGGCGGTTTCGGAAATTTCGTAATATTTTGAGATATGGTCATAGATATCCCTGTAAAAAATCAAGGACTTTTCAGCAATGAAAGGGCTGTCCTGACGGATTAGTTTGCTGACAACTTCACGTTCGTAGAACAAAGATTTGCGAATGGTCAACAGGTCCCGCCGGGATTCCAGCAAGGTTGCCAGATTGAAAGTGGTTGATTCCGTAAGAATCTTGTTTTCATCCTGGTCCAATTTACTCTCGATCTTATCGATGGTGTAAAACTTTCGGTCTACTGCTGTGTCAATCAATTGGTGAGACAAAAATGATGGTCCAAGGGCGACTTTGTCAATTTCACGTTCAATAGACCGCTCTATTCCAGCTAACAAAGGCAGCCCAAATTGGTTTTTATGGGTAATGCTGATCACGAATTTGGCACCAAGCATGATGTCTAATTCATGCGTGACCAAACCTTCCTGGGTGTTCTCATAAAAATTGAAGATCATAAAAGAATAGGTCGGGTAAAGATCCAACTTGGGCAGCTGATCTTCTGACAAACTGTCTTCGATTGAAAGGGGGTGGATGCCAAAGTGGAGGATCAGGGGTTCAAGTTGCTTGAGGGTCGGCTCGCAGTAATCGAACCAGACATAGCCTTGGTCCCGGGTGTTCTCCAGTGCTTTTTCGATGGTCTTATGGGAAGTGAGTTTGCCATCTGGCAGAATGGAGAAAAAACGAGGGTTTAGTTGTGCGGATTGGATTGTAGGCTTGTTCTCAGTCATCATGCACCTGTACTTTTTCTGAATGAGCTAATTTTGAAAGAGGTGAAAACGGATTCCAGTCAAGCAATCTGGCGAATTTCCAGATTGATATTTTCCTTGAGGATTGGACTAATTTTCTTTTTTGCAGAATTGTCCTGATGCCTTTAAGGGCATCTTTTTTGCCTTTGATCAGAGACTTTCCAGCCGGCATGAATGCTGCGGCAAGCAAATATAACAAATTGTAGAATATGTGTGCCGGTAATAAGATATAAAACAGAATGCCAGGCATGTTCTTCACAAAAGCCCAGATCAGGTTACGGTGACCGTAATAAACCGCAAAATCACTGCGGCTGCCGGTGCTACCGGAACCGACGTGCAAAACGACCGCGTCGGGGAGGTAGAGGCAGCGGTAGCCGGCCAGCTGCAAGCGCATGTCAAGGTCGATATCTTCCATATAGGCAAAGAAATCTTCATCAAAGCCGCCCACTGCTTCAAAAGCCTCGCGGGGATAGATACCAGCCGCCGCGCAAGCGCTTAGCACCTCTCTTGGCTTTGAGAGCGATTTTTCGACTGGCTGATTGTGGTTTTTACGCCAGGCCAGACCACTGGCATGCAGGACGTTCCATTCTCCATCCAGCAAGTCTGTCTGATTGGCCTGGATCAAGCGTGAGGCAAAGAAATGAGCAGGATTGGTTTGGATAGCTTCATAGACTTGGGTAAGCCAATCTGGTTGGGGAAAAGCATCTCCATTGAGAAGCACCAGGTAGTCTCCCTTGGCTGATCTGGCAGCAAAATTGTTTCCTCCCGCAAACCCCAGATTTATGTCTGAGTGGGTAACCTGAAGCATTAAGTTGGCGTGTTTAGATAAAAGATTTTCATCAAGAGGCACATCACTGCCATTGTCCAATAGGATCACTTCAAAATCCCGGAAAGTTTGGGATTGCAGTGCTTGAAGACATGCAGGTAGATATTGATCACTCTGCCAGTAAAGGATAATTATAGAGAAAAAAGGTGTCATAATAAGAGCTCGATTTAGCCTGCTTCCTTAAGGCTAACAATTCTTCATATGGTAATATTATAGTTTAGATGTAGATCAACTACGGTGGTTAAATTGACAACAGTAACTAAGCCTCTATACGATTCTGATAAAAGAACTAACCTCGCGCTTACTGAGCTAGGAGAAATGGGCCGGTATCGCTACTTGCTGAGACAGCTGATACGCAGAGATATTCTTACCCGTTATAAGCGATCTGTGCTGGGCGTGGCCTGGACAATGCTAAATCCGTTAGGCACAATGTTGATTCTAAGCCTTGTGTTTTCAAATCTATTTAACGCGGGTGGCTCGTATCCGGTTTACATTTTAAGTGGTCTTTTAGCCTGGAACTTTTTTGCCCAGGGCACCAATGCTGCCATGTCGGGATTAATGTGGGGCAGCGGTCTGATGAAGCAGATTTATGTACCACGTACTATTTTTGGGGTTTCAGCCATTGGAACAGCCTTAGTTAACCAACTCCTGAGTCTTGTACCGCTGATGATCGTCATTTTGACAACCCGCTCACCCCTGTTCCTGACACTGTTTTTCTTACCGGTTGCCATTATTTTGTTGGCCTTTTTTACCTTAGGGATTGGACTCATCCTTTCAACCCTTTCAGCGTATTTTCCAGATGTTTCTGAAATGTATCAGATCCTGTTGACCGCCTGGATGTATTTGACCCCGATTATTTATCCTGAAACGATCATTCCCGAGAATCTACTTTGGGCATTTCGTTTTAATCCCATGTATCATTTGGTAAAGATGTTTAGATTATCCATCTTTGAAGGGCGATTACCTTCATTGGCTGAGTTCTTGCCTGCTCTGGGATGGGGAGTGGGAGTTCTAGTTATTGGTTGGCTCTTCTTTACCTCAAAATCGGATGAATATGCTTACCGAATCTAAACTTATGAATACTACAGACATTAACGAAATCCTTTCAACGGAACCGATGATCATTCTTGACAATGTGGCGGTCAAGTATCGCGTTCCAACGGAGCGGATTGGTACGTTCAAGGAATTTGCCATTCGCACTTTGCAGCGACGGGTTTCCTATAAAAATTTTTGGGCTCTGGATGACATTAACCTGGAAATTTCAAAAGGTGAAGTTTTTGGTTTGGTTGGCAATAATGGCGCGGGTAAGAGCACCATGCTTAAAGTGATCTCCCGTGTTTTGCGTCCCACCAAAGGTAGGGTCAGAGCCTACGGCAAGATTGCTCCGCTGCTTGAATTAGGCGCTGGCTTCCACCCGGAATTGACCGGACGTGAAAACATTTATCTGAACGGGGCTTTGTTAGGGTACAGCAAAGAAGAGATGGATCAGGTCTTTGATGAGATCGTGGAATTTTCTGAATTAGGCAATTTTATTGAAGCACCTATTCGTTCGTATTCATCCGGAATGTATGCTCGTTTAGGCTTTTCGGTGGCTACGGCGCACATACCTGAAATATTAATCCTTGATGAGATCTTGAGCGTTGGTGATGAAGCTTTTCAACATAAATGTAACGAGCGCATGATGAGCTTTCAGGAGCAAGGAGCCACAGTAATTATGGTTTCACATGGATTATCGAAAGTGGAAGAAATGTGCACCAGGGTTGCCTGGCTCGATCATGGCGTAATTCAAAAAATCGGCGATCCCCACGAGGTAATCGCTGCCTATCGTGACGCAAGTTAGCCATGGAATATCAAAACACAAAAATTCATGACGTTGTTTTACTGAAACCGAAAGTGTTTGGCGACCACCGCGGATTTTTCCTTGAGACTTATAGGCAGAACGAATTCAATCAATTTTGTGGAGTGGTAAATTTTGTTCAGGACAATCACTCCGGTTCATCCCAGGGTGCACTGCGAGGGCTGCATTACCAATTGAAACACACCCAGGGGAAGCTAGTGCGGGCAGCAATTGGCGAAATTTTTGATGTGGCTGTTGATATCCGTCAGGGCTCACCAACTTTCGGCGAATGGGTTGGGCAGGTACTCTCAGCAGAAAACAGGCATCAGTTGTGGATACCAGCCGGATTCGCGCACGGGTTTTATGTGATCAGCGAGTGGGCAGAGGTGTTTTATAAAGCCACAGATTATTACGCGCCTGAATGGGACCGCGGTATCCTCTGGAACGACCCTGCTATTGGTATCGAATGGCCATTAGTAGATGGGTTGACGCCAGTTCTCTCACAAAAAGATGCGAATGCTTCCCTGTTAGCTGATGCAGAAACATTTCCGGTTGGTTGGACCGCGTTTAGTTCTATGGAGGAAAATAAATGAAACAAGTACTTGTCACAGGAGGGGCTGGTTTCATTGGCTCCAATTTCATTCATTGGTTGTTGAAGCAGAATCCTGATGTCCACATCGTCAATCTGGACGCGCTGACCTATGCCGGCAGCCTGGAGAACCTCAAAGACTTGCCTGACCCGTCGCGGCACACTTTTCTTAAGGGCAGCATCACCGATCGGGCTTTGGTTGACAGTATTTTTTCAGAACATAAAATTGACACCGTGATCCATTTTGCTGCTGAGTCTCATGTGGACCGGTCTATCCTGAACCCGGGCATTTTTGTGGATACCAATGTTGTGGGTACCTTCACCCTGCTTGAAGCCGCCCGACGGTCTTGGTTGGTGGAAAAAAATGTTCCGGTTGAGCAAGCCCGCTTCCATCATGTTTCCACAGATGAAGTGTTTGGTACGCTTACCCCTGAAGAACCGCCTTTTGAAGAAGACACGTCTTATTCGCCCCGCTCGCCTTACGCGGCTTCAAAAGCCTCAAGTGATCACTTTGTGCGGGCTTATCACATCACCTACGGTCTACCAGTGACTATCAGCAACTGTTCCAACAATTACGGCCCCAGGCAATTTCCGGAGAAACTGATCCCTCTGATGGTTTTGAACGCTTTAAACGGAAGAGCTCTGCCTGTTTATGGCGATGGCATGCAAATTCGCGACTGGCTTTATGTTGATGATCATTGTGAAGCGATTTGGAAGGTCGCGACACAGGGTCGGGTTGGCGAGACCTACTGTGTCGGTGGCGACAATCAACCCCCCAATATCGAAATTGTAAAAACAATTTGCTCGATCCTTGATGAACTTCAACCGAATTCTGAATTCACTCCTCACGAGCAGCTGATCAAGTATGTTCAAGACAGACCGGGTCATGATCGGCGGTATGATATCAATATCGACAAAATTCAACAGGAATTAGGCTGGCAACCTCGCCACGATTTGGCGCAGGGGCTCTTGGACACCGTGAAGTGGTATATGGATAACCCTGAATGGGTGGAAGAAATTGTGAAACAATCGGACTACAACACCTGGGTGAAGCAAAACTACACCGAAAGAAAGGCATAAACATGAAGGGAATTATTCTGGCAGGTGGTAAAGGAACACGGCTTTATCCGCTGACGATGGCGATTAGCAAGCAGTTGCTGCCTGTTTATGACAAGCCCATGATTTATTACCCGCTTTCCATGTTGATGCTGGCTGGTATCCGGGATGTGTTGATGATCACGACTCCGGAAGATAGCGATCAGTATCAACGGCTCCTTGGTGATGGGAAAAACATTGGTATGCAATTCGAGTATGCCACTCAGGCTGTCCCGCGCGGTCTGGCTGACGCGTTCATTGTCGGCAAAGAATTTATTGGTGACGATAAAGTCTGCCTGATCTTGGGCGATAACATCTTCTTTGGGCAGGGCATGCCGCAGATTTTGCGCAGCTCAGCAGAGTTGGATGAGGGAGCGGTTGTCTTTGCCTATCCTGTGCGTGACCCTGAGCGGTATGGTGTGGTCGAGTTTGATGAAGATGGCAAGGCAATCAGCCTGGAAGAGAAACCATTGCATCCACGCTCACAGTATGCAGTCCCCGGCATTTATTTTTATGACAACCGGGTGGTTAGGTATGCTGAAGAGTTGGAACCTTCTCCACGAGGCGAGATCGAGATCACGGATATCAACAAACGCTATCTTGGCGATGGAGAACTCAATGTTCAGGTGCTTGGGCGTGGTGTTGCCTGGCTGGATGCCGGCACGCACGAAAGTTTGCTGCAAGCTTCGATGTTTGTCCAGGCGGTGGAAGACCGGCAGGGAATGATGATCTCCTGTGTGGAAGAGATTGCTTACCGCATGGGCTACATTGACGAAGAAGGCCTGCGCAACTGCGCTGAGCCTTTAGCCAGTAATGGGTATGGGCAATACTTGTTACGGTTTTTGGATGGATTGCATAAATGAAAAAGATTCTACAGATCGGAACCATAGGCCAGTTAGGATGGGAGTTGCTGCGGACCTGCGCTCCGTTGGGTGAGGTGGTCGCGCTGGATTACCCTGACGTGGATCTTTCCGACAGTAAAGGTTTACGGGAACTTGTGCGG
>JAQVUC010000074.1 GCA_028699715.1 Anaerolineaceae bacterium
TCAGCTTCGGGTTGATCAAAGCCATAGCGATGATAGCCCGTATTGATATAGATGATGTCGCCGGTTTTTACTTCAACGCGATCCATGATGTCCTGAGGGGTGTAGATTGACCAGTCTTCAGCAATGTCAGACAAGTCAACCACCACGCCTGGACCCATGAGTTTAGCCATCTCAAGCGAGGCAATGTCACGCCCGGGAGTATCAAAATGCAGTGGACCATCCAGGTGAGTACCGACATGGTTTGAAGTGGTGATCAGCATGCCATTAGCGCCATTTGGGCTAAGGCGTTTGAAGAATTTGACCTGCAGTGGCTCATAGGTCGGCCAGGGTGGTGAGAGATGACTTGTGTTTTGTGTTAAATCGTAAACTTTCATTTTGTCCCAATTTTTAATCATTTTTCCTCCAAAAATTTATTCCTCTAAAAGACCTTCGTCTTCCAAGAGGTTAACATACGCTTCCAAAGCTTGTTCAAAGCATGCCATCGGTGGGCGCACAATACCCGCGCCAACCTGACCGACACCGGCTTCTTTATGAGCAATGCCAGTATTAATGATCGGTAAGACCTGTGTTTCAATCACCTTACGAATATCAATACCAGTTGGCGAACCGCGGAAATTCATCGGTGGCAACTTGTAGGCACGGCTTTCTTCAGTGGTGATCTCATACATGCTGGTGGTATATCTTACCGCGTCTTTGGGTGTGCCACCCACAAATTGCACAATCGCCGGGGCAGTTGCCATGGAAAAACCACCAATGCCAAGCGTCTCCGTGATACAGGAATCGCCGACATCCGGGTTGGCATCTTCCATCGAGAAACCGGGGAAGTACAATCCGTCAATGATTTCGGCTGGGGCTGTAAACCAGCGCTCACCAAGCGCGGCCACACGAATTCCGAATTCTGTGCCGTTGCGTGCCATGGTGTACACGATGGTTGAGTGCTTCACTTTGCCAACGGGCTCCAAGGTGGCTTTTGCGGCCGGCATGGAAAGATTTAAGAAGGTGTGATCATTGCTGTGTAAAAATTCCAATACAGCAATTTTTTCTTCATTGCTGAAAGAAGTCTTCAAGATGCTGGGGGCAATCTCCCGGATAAACAACGAGGTTGCGGCCTTGTTGCGGTTGTGAACCTCATCACCCATCTGGACTGCCTGCGCGATCATGGTTTTCAGGTCGATTGGACCGTGAATTTCAATGGTTTCTTTCAAGACAGGATAAAGCACAGTCTCCATCCACTGCAGATGCTTGATCACTTCCGGTCCATAAGCCCCCATGCGCAGGACTTTGCCAAGCCCTTCGTTCAAGGTGCAATAGGCCTTATTGCCGTAAGCTGTATTTTCAATAATCCAGACCGGCATCCTGGGGGTCACGATGCCCGCCATGGGGCCTACCGCGTCGTGGTGATGACAGGGATCAAAGCGGAGTTTGCCCGAGGCCGCGTATTCTGCTGCCTCTTCGGGGCTTGAGGCTAAACCCTCGTACATCAGTCCCGCCATCACGCCGCCCCTTAATGGCCCGGACATCTTCTCCCATGTGATCGGGGGACCCGCGTGCAGAAACAGGTCTTCTTCCATTCCTGGAATGACCTCTTTCGCCAGACCCAAGCCGACCAGGGTCGGTTGTCCACTCTGAATGATTTCCAGAGCTTCTTTATTTGCTTTTTCGATTATTTCTATCAATGTCTCACTCCTTTCAATCTATAGTTTTTTAACTTTGTTTATCTTGCTCAGCAGGTTAAGCATGTTTTTCTTACCACCTGCTTTTGGTTTCCAATTTACATGGACGCTTTTGACTCCCTGGGTTTTTAAGTCACTATGAAATGACTTTAATCCAAGATTTATTACTTCGAGATCCTGACCAAAGAGATCCTTGATTGACATCTTAAACTCCTTTCACCATCCGCTGCATGATCCTGTCAGTCAGACGGGTAGCCTGCGCGTTGGAAGGCATAACCAGAATGCCTTCAGCTTCAAGGCTTGCAACCGATTTGTTCAGATCCTGGCTGTCCAGATCCGTTCCACACACCGATGCGATCACCACCACGTCCCTGCCTTTTTTGGATAATTGCTGGCGGATTTCACGTACAGAGTCAGCCACAGCTCCTGCTGGGTCTTTGTGGGACCCAAACCCGAGCACAACATCTACCAGGATGATAGCTGTCTGCTCGTCCACGTGTGATTTGAAAAAATCCGTCCGGGTCTGAGGATCGATCATTGGGTGCGGCCGGCCACGAGTGAATTGGTCTTCGCCAAGATCCACACAGATGTGACCGCGACCTTCCGGCAAGTTCTCAATCGCCAATTCGGGAGAGAGGGGGATATTGGAATAAATCTGGTAATTTTGACCCAAAATCTTCATCGCCTCATCCGCCAGTGTGCCACCGGTGAAGAAAGCTCTCAATTCAGTTTGGTCGCTGCTCAACTTTGCAAGCTCTCTTTCAACCATCTCAGTGATTTCTTCTTCAGGCAGCGAAAAACCTGCAAAGTCTTTAAACTCTTGTCCCTTGAGGACTTTGACCGCTTTCTGAGCGGCATCTTCAAGGCTGATACAGGGGATTGCTCCCACGGCCTCGATGGCTGTTCTGTCTCCACCGATAAAATCGATCACTACTGGTTTTGGGCTGTTTTTTGCGATTGCGTAAATTTTTTCAGCTACAGAAGCATCCGGCGGTTTGGAAATTAATACAACTACTTCTGTCTCAGGGTCAGCAATTAACGATTCAAAAGCCTGGATCATCATCAGGCCGCCGATTTGTTCCTTGAGGTCGCGCCCTCCGGTGCCAATAACCTGTGAAAGGCCTTCACCAAGCTTGTGAACTTGTACGGTGACTTCCTGGGTTCCAGTGCCTGATGCTCCAACCACGCCAATCTTTCCCCGTCTGACGGCATTGGCAAAGCAAAGAGGTATACCATTGATGATCGCCGTTCCGCAATCAGGACCCATCATCAGCAGCCCTTTTTCCACCGCTTTTTGCTTGAGACGCAGTTCTTCTTCCACCGACACATTGTCAGAAAACAACATGACATGCAGCCCGGCCTCCAGCGCTTCATCAACCTCGGACGCCGCGTATTGTCCCGGCACTGATACCAGCACGATATTGGCTCCGGGCATGGATTGGATGGCAGAACTTAGTGAAGGTGGATTGTAATCTTCATCATCGGACTCAGTTTTTTTATTCAGCAAGTCATTGAAGGCTTCTTCAATCTCTTGCATCGATACCTGCGCTTCGTCAATTTTTGCGGCGATGAAAAGGTCATTAGCTGTCAAGGTGTCTAATTCTCCCTCGGCCAGACCCAGATCTTTTGCCATGTCCAGGTTAAGTTCTGTTCCCATCCCCACCAGTACGTCTTCGACACCATCTAACTTCTGCAACTCTCTGGTTATCACCATGAGAGTTACGGAGTCATAGTAGGCATTTCTTTTTACAATTGTTTGTAGGCTCATATACTTGGCACAGATTGCAGTCGCACTGACTCAACCCATGCTTGCTCTCCTTCCTTTGTATACTCCATCATAACAGTTCGATACCAGTCCAAGGCGCAGACCAGGCCAAGCAAAAAATCTCCGCCTGAGGTTGCCCCGTGTCGTATTACGCGGCTGGCTAATTTTTCCAAATCGCTCTTTTCATTGAACAAACAAGCCTGGATAAGATCTTGATGACTCCTGGAAGTTTTCCCATCCCCGGCATGCCGGAGCATATTGGCACTGATCAGGGTGCTGCGTTCTTTCGCCTTGCTTGCAATGGCTTGATTGAACTCCCGGACCCATGGGAAACGTCCTGGGATTAACTCGTCAGCGATTTTGAAAATGATCAGGTAAGCCGCCAGAAAATCGTCACAAGCGGGTGTAGAGCCCATGCCAAAGCCAATTAAGTGATCGGCAAGCTCCAAAGCTCTTTCCCATTCGGAAGTTTGAATTGCGATCGTGAAGGCTTCAAGATCATCAGCGATATAACGGCTGTAGAGGTTATCCTTCACCATAGTGGAATTGGTTGAACAGCGCATCAGTCGGGGCAAAAGGGGCAGCAAACCCAAGGCTGGCTGATTCAGAAGCCAATTACTCAATTCTAGATTCAGTTGGTCAAGTTCCTCGATTGGCCGGGGAGTCAAGTGCATCCAGGATCTGGTTTGCCAAACTTGCGCCTCTCGCAGATTGACTGCAAAGACTCCCTTTACTGTTGTTACCCGGTCCACATCCAAAACAAGCTTATCGCCTGGTTTTAGGTATTGCCTAAAACTGACCCTGCTATCAACAAGCAGCCCCATTGGCGTGATGTCATCCTGGTTGGTCAGTGTGATCAACTCCTCCCCTTCAATCAGAAAATTCACGGCATGGGGGAAAACTGAATGAACAAGAGCCGGATGCTCCGGATGATCCTCCAGGAAGTCAACCAGGTCATCAGCTACTAAAATCGCGTTCATCTCTTTGATCAACATTTTAACCAATTAACTCACGAATCTTGAGTGCGAATTGGATTGAAAAGGCCGTTTCAGGATCTTTCAGGTCAATTTTTAGGGCATCCCGGATCCGATTGATACGGTAAACAACGGTGTTATAGTGAGTATATTGAACTTCGGAGACTTTTCGCAAATTGCCGCCATATTCAAAATAGGTCTGGATCGTCTCCAGCAATTTTGCGTCATGCTCTTCATCATATTTTAGAATGGGCTCAAGCACCTCGTCAGCGTAATTCAATAAGTCAAAGCGAATTTCAGGTACACCCAATAGACGAGCAATACCCATTTCTTCGAAGAAACCATAACGCTCCTTATTTTCCTTCGGATTGCTCTGCAGGATTCGTACGGCATGTTGAGCCTCACGCAGGCTTTCGCTGAGCTTGTCATAACCGGGATATGCCCGCCCAATATCCAGGAAAAAATGTTCTTCAACTTTCAGATCCCTGGCAATCTCCAAAAGCGAATAGACGAAGGACCTGGTTTGCGCGGCACGTGTTTCTGAATTCAGGTTTTGATCAAACTCCAGTAAAAAAATAATTTCATTGAGCTTGCTGGCCCAAATAAAACGTGAAGAAGCCTTTCTTTGCAAATAACTGAGGATGCCTGTCAGGATAAGGCTGGTTTCCTGGATCCTGCGGCTCTGTAAATAGGACGAACGCGCAGTGTCTTCATAATTCAGCCTCAATACCAGACATTGGTGATGCGCGGTAGGATCGAATCCGTAATACTCAGCATCCAAAATTGCCCTGGCTTGCGATTCAAGCTTACTGCTCAGCAATTGTTCCAAAAAGTTCGTCCGGTGTACATTTTCATGCTGGGTAACAGTCAATTTGTTCACAATATGCAGCGCGATCAGAGAGCTGGCTGATTCAATTGAAAACAGGTCGCCCAGATCGATATTGTCATTAATGTCCCAGATGTAGATGTAACCGTAGAGATTCTCTTCAAAAAATATCGGCAGGCTGAAGCGCTTTACTTTTCCGCCATCAATTTGATCATAACTTGTCTGAATTTCCATGGATCCGGGCTCAACCAGGATACTTGAGTTGTTGAGCGTGGCTGGAACCAAATGCTCAAGGATCGTTTTCCATCCTTGATCTTCGGTATGGAACACAAAACTCTTATGCACCTGATCAGATATCATCACCGGGGCATGCAATAGCCGGCTTATCAGTTCAGCAAACTCCTCTATATCCCCATTTTGGAGCATAATATCTCTGATTTGATTGTTGAAGTCGTTGATTTTTTCCAGCAGGCGGGTCTGTTCACCGATGATGTAAGTAAATATTTGTTTCAACAAATCACCATGAGACACTTCTGGAGGGATTTTAATGATCGGAAACGCCAGCTTATTCGCGGTCTCAATGACACTGTCCGGCAGTTCATTGATGTAGCGTTTCATTTTTATGCCCATCCCGCAGACGCCTTTCTCAGAAAGTTTGGGCAGAAGAGTATTGAAGGCTTCAACGTTGTCAGAAATTGAGTAAGCAGTTGTCAGTAAAAATTCACCCGGTCTGACCCAATCAACAATATCGGGCACTTCCATGACATTGACTGAGGTGATTTCACTGTTCAAGCCTTCTGCGCCAGCGATCACTTCCGCACCAGCCAGCAGGTTCACGTTGAGGATGTCACACAAACAAACTTTTAGTGATTTCAGCATAACTTGTTCCTCATCCTATTAATATTGTACCGAAAAAACCTCCCAATTTCATTATTAT
>JAQVUC010000075.1 GCA_028699715.1 Anaerolineaceae bacterium
TTGGGGTTGTGTGGGATTGGACTGGATGCTTGATTTTCGTTGTTTCTGGGGATGCAATTTCCTTGGTTTGTGGGGGATTTTCTACGGATTTTTCGGCAATGACAGTCTGAGCCTGATTTTCTGTTTCGACTGGTTTGGGTTCTTGGACAGGAGCAGTTGCAGACTGATGTTTTGGGGTGTCAGGAATGGCGCCCATGAAGATATAGAAGCCTTTTCCTCCAGTGGCTTTCATGGGCTTTTGTTCGCTAGGAGCGAGAAGCAGCGTGTTGTGTCCGAGCTTTAACATTCTGCCAAGGAATTCGGCTTTCATCGAAACAGAACCTGGACTCTGCATACCTTTGGTTTCGACATGCAGAACGAGTTTCCTGTTGGCTGCATCTGTGACGGTGATCTGATTCTGCTCAAAGGCGAGTTCAACGTATTCCCCGATGCGCTTATCGATGCTCTGGAGGAACTCTTTAAGCTGCAGGCTTTGTAGGTCAGCAAACTGGATCGACACATCGAGATCCTTTTCGTCGGGGATTACGTTCCGCCAATTGGGGTATTTTCCATTAGAAACTTTGGCAAAATAGGAAAAACCATCGCCGCGGATGATGACAAAGCGCCGGTCTTCCTTCACCCAGGTGGAAATGGAACGCCATGGGCGCTTGATGGAGGCCAGAGCCGGAGTGTAAATCACTGACAAGTCAAAATTCAGTCCTTCCAGCGGCAGAGGCACATGGAAAAGTTCCCTTCCATCGGTAGCAGTGATCCCATCTTTGCTGAAACAGACGCCATGGACCTGAACACGGGTCGGGTCTTTGCTGACGCACATTGAGGCATCGTTGACAAAAGCCGAAAAGTTTGCCGGCAGGATAATGGTTTCGGCGTCTTTTGGAGCTTCTGGACTTGGGAAGGAAATCTCATCGTCGGCAAGCGGAAGCTGCCCCTGGCTTCTTTCGTCGTCAATGATTTCCAGAAAGCCGTCCGTAACCGCGAGCGTCATTTCGCCGTCTTTTTTCGCCGATTTGACAAGGTTTTTCAGCTGCAGCCCAGAAACTGCGACCTCCAGATTGCCTTCAACCTGGGTCGGAAGATCAAAAGACATGATCTGCTCAAAATCAGCGGCGGTCATAGACATCGTCTGTTTGCTGGAATCCGCCTTAATTTTGATGAAATTGAAGCTCTGAATAGCAGATTTTCCGGTAGCAACTTTTGCCAATGAGGCGATGGCTTCGAAGAATGGGGTTTTGTTGACAGTGATCTTCATGGTTCTTCTCCTGTGATGATGGGTGACGAAACAAGAAAGCCCTCCACTGCCCAAAATGGACAATGGAAGGGCTTTACAAGGGGATGAAATGTTCATTTCAACACAGGAATATATAAGCGAAAAATCGACGAACTGCACATAAGATTCGAAAAAATCGAAAAAAAAACGAAAAAAAATTGATTTGGGACTTGCATTGGCGTTTGACAGCGCTTACATTACCCCTGTTGTACGCATGGGGCGTGCGTTTGGGTTTTGTTTTTTAGCCCCAGGCATCAAAAAACATTAATTTTTTTTAACAAGGAGGTGAAAAGAGCCAGCCAGAATCAGAAACACTCCCAACTATTTTGAGATCCAAGACTTTATATATTATTTTGTCCAGCATTTTATTTGCATGGTTTTGTTGATCACCTGGACAGCCAGCGCAAAGCGCTGAAGAGGGATGTACTGGATCACGATCCCTGTGATGTGTTCTGAGTTCAGGGCTACCAGAAGCCTCGGCAAAAAATAGTCCCTTATTACTGGTAAATAAGGGAAAATATGAGAGTATCCAAAATGAACGAAAATTTTATTCGATCTATTCAGGCTATAATCAGCGCTTATCCAGAAATCAACCCGAAACAAAAAAATGCAATATTAGCAGCCTGTGGTGAACAGTCGGTTCGTCAAGAGCTGATCAACAGGAAAGCAGTCCGGGAATTTTTAGGAATCAGCGATCCGACAATCCGTCAATGGATTGCCCGTGGACTCATCAAGCCGGTCGTTTTTTCGAAAAGAAAAATCCGGTTTGTCAAAAACGACATCCTCGCCCTGGCCCATTATGGTGTTCCATCGGAAAACAGGGGGGTGACATTATGAACAAACGCATTTCGTATGAACCGCCGGAGAATGCTGAAGCAACCGGCGATGAAAAAGCCACAGATAACTTTGGTGATACTGCTTTCAAACAAGATGCAGAGACGAGTGATGCTGCTGAAGATGAATATGAGACTTTTACAGATGGGCGTGCGTTCACAAGTGCGCAAAACGGCAGGTCTGGTGGGCGCAAGACGATCCCGGTGACAGACATTGCTCGTGATTATGTGGTAACACGATGGCTGCGAAACGGGGACATCCGCTTGCGGTTTTATGAGGGAATGTGGTATACCTACACGAATGGTCGCTGGAAAGAACGCAGCAAGGAGGATATTCAAGCCGACCTTATTACGTTCCTTCAACACACCATGGCAGAAGAAAGGATTTCTCAATCGGTAGTTAGTGACGTTATGCTGAATCTGAAATCCTGTAATCTCTGCTACCTCGACTCGCTGCGGTACCAGGTTCCTTGTTTCATTGAGACGGCAGAACCTGCTGATGCCTGGATTCCGACGAAAAATTTTATTGTGAACGTCGAAGCTTTGGCTAGGAAACTGAACGGATTCGGTGCCGATATTTCCAGGCCAGTTTTGATGGATCAAACTCCCAATCTTTTTACGGTAAATTGTCTTCCATACGAATATGATGAAACCGCTCAGTGCCCAAAATGGGAAAAGTATTTGGGCGAGGTGCAACCAAACCATCAGAACCGCGAGATACTGCAGATGCTGATGGGGTTGGCGTTGGTCCCAGACTGCAGATATAACGTTATGTTTTTCCTGTATGGACCACCTGGAACAGGCAAGTCTGTCTTCGTAAACGTTCTTGAACAATTCATCGGACAAGACAATTTCTGCTCGATACCGCTTTCACGGCTTGTGAGTCGGTTTGGCTTGGCGCCATTAACCGAAAAATTGCTGAACATCGTCGGCGAGATGCCTGCCATGCCGAATAACGGGAAAATTTCAGATATTGAAGGGATTGTCAAGGCGATTACTAGCGGCGACAGCATCCATGTCGAACGGAAATTCTTAGATGGGCACAACGCAAGGGTTAAAGCCCGCATGGTGTTTGCAACCAATCATCTTCCTGATTTTTCCGACCAGTCGGCTGGCGTCTGGGAGCGAATCAGGATAATACCGTTTAATGTGAAGTTCCGGGGTACGGAAAAGCAAAATCCGAATCTGTCGCAAGAACTGCTGGAAGAGCTTCCAGGAATTTTTAATTGGGCTATCCGAGGATTGGCCAAATTGCGTCTTTGTAAAACGTTCCCAGAAAGCGAGGAGGGATTGGAGAAAAAGAAATTTCTTCAGACTGTATGCAACCCCGAGCAAGATTTTTTCAGCGAGTTCCTTGAAGAAGAGGAGGGTGGTCAGACCAACGCGAAGAAGTTGTTCGAGGACTACAAGATTTGGGCCAGTGAAAATGGACACAGACCTTTGCGAGAGTCACAGTTTAAGAAAGCGCTGTTCAGTGCTTTTCCGAAGATTCGACAGTCGCGTAAACGAGTAGACGTTGGACGGCAGGTTACGGTTTATCACAACATCCAGCAGAACATCCTGCTGTGACGCAACTGCACACCAGCATGGCCCACATAAGGCCGTGCAGGCTGTGCAGGCACAAAAACAACCCTTTAGGAAACCTAAAATGTACCCGAGCATTCTTGGAAAAGATGCCTTTGCTGAGAACCGCCATTCAGAACCGGAAAAATTCAGAATCGCAGAAAAAAAATCAAAAAGGAATTTGCATTCTGTTCTGACAACATATAATTTAAAATATGCAAAACTCATGGAGTCCATGGCTCCTTGGTACTGTAATAAACTGAAAGCTGCGCAAGTGGCTTAAAGCTCTTTGAAAATTTAACATTTTGCCTGTCCGGGTGACAGCAGCGCTCTCAGGCCAGGCAAGTTTTATAAGCTTCTCCCATTATTGTGGGAGCATAACAAGGAGGTAATCATGACCTAAAAACGCGCGAACACTATCTCACTTGCAACCGATGATGCGGTTGCCAGTCCTATACTTATACTACTGATCCATACTGAACCCTGCAAAAAATTATTGAGACCGTTTTCGGACTGCATTGTGGTTCGACGAAGTCTCTGGAAGTCCGGTAAAATATTCGCCGCCGGCAACAAGGGATTGCGGTCCGCCCCTTGAGTATTGGGTGGCCATCAGGAGGCTTTGCAGTAATGCCCACGTTCCTGGCATGAGTAGTGGGTAAGGATAGGTAAAAAAAATGCGAGAAGAAAATATAGCAGCCATCGCTGCGCTGTTAGCGACCGATGCTACAGTTACAGACGATGATCGTAAATCGATTTTAGCAATATGCAACCACAAGGCCAGGTATTCGCATCGGGATTTGATTTCCAGAGCGGAAGCGCTGGAGTTGTTGCAGATATCTGGTCCGACTCTGCTGAAATTTATCAGGGCGAAAAAGATCACAGAAGTGCGTATGTCGGATAGAAAACGCCGTTTTATCCGCCAGGAAATTCTTGATTTTTTGTGCCACGGCGAAAGTGCCGCGCAAGCGTGAAGGAGAACCAGATGCAGGCTCTGACTTCACATAGCAATGTATCGGTCAATCAGGCTAACCTCCAGTCAAAGTTCTTTTGGCTGGAGGCAGCCTTGAGAACAGCAATTAACTCCCAAGCCAGATCCAGAAAACCCCGTATTATTCATTCCGTATTATTGCGTAAATATGGCGATTTACGGATGGATTCTGGCGTGTCTCAGGGGAAAAGGCTGCTGAAGAGTTCAGTCCGTAAAGTTTTTTTAAATTATATTCGAAGGAGTAAATATGAGAAACGAAATTGAAAAAATCGATGAGTATCTGGTCTGGCCAGATGCGCTGTATCAGAGCAAAAATGACGATATCCAATATCTTCAAGACCTGAGCACAGCTGAAATCGGCGTCTATAATATCGCGTTCGATGAAGAACGGCGGAAGGCTCTCTTTTCATATGATCCCAATAAAGAGTTCATAGTTGAATTTGAGGAGTACACTTGCCATGTTAACCTTGATTGGTACATTCAAATTTATACCAACCAGATCAGCAAGCAACAAAACCCATCGCCCAATGCTCCGGTTTACTGTTATTCGTATTCAAAAAGCCTGTTTTGCAACTGTTCCCCGAGATGGGATGGCTCAATACCAGCCTACTTGACGTCGTTGCCTAAGAATATCATCAGATCGTCAAAGTTCGGCTTGTTTTTCCCGATGTTGTACCTGATGGCTCTGAGGTTTTCAGTGCTTGAAGGAAAGCGATACAGCATCGAGATGGTCGCTGAAGAACTCTTTGCGAATAAGCTTGTCACCCGTCCGGATTTTCTGTCCTCGATGAAGTTTTCTGGCGAATGGTGGACGAAGACAATTCTGCCCTCGGTAAGGATTGGCGAAAGTGATTTTTCAGGAGATGATATACATAGTAGTGAGCATCCCAATCGTGCGAATATGATGTTTTTCACCCGATTGGAAGATGCAGCCAGTAACACTGTGATTTATATGCCGGTCTGTAGTGCTAAACTCAAGGACAATCCGAAACCGATACCGTTTTATGGTGTTTCAGCAGCCGGGTTGTATCCGGTAAATTGCGAAACGATGAGAGATGAAAAGCCAATCCTCGTAACCGATTTTTTTGATTTGGCGGCTCATAACTCGGTCAACAAACGCATCACAGTCATTTCTTGGATTGGCGGCAAAGCAGCTATTGACAAAACAAACTTCAGCGCTCTGGTCGGGAAATCAATGATTTACCTGGTCAGAAAAGCGGACAATGAAAAGACGGCCAAACGTGCAGCCGAGACTGCAATTGCGTTCTTCCGGAAAATGAAGTCAACCGGGTTTTGCCATATCAGCTTCTACGACTACGAGCA
>JAQVUC010000076.1 GCA_028699715.1 Anaerolineaceae bacterium
GACCTCCTTCGGCCGCGTCAAGAAAGACGCCGTGGAAATGATTTATCTGGATTCGGAAGGAAATCTCTGCCGCAGGGTACGTGAAAATGACCTGCTTATGCCGAAATACCGGGCAATGCTCGAGGAAGCCCAAGCCGGCGAACCTGTGGTGGAAAAACCCGTTAAAGAAGAAAAACCTACAAATACCAGGCGTACTCCTACTAAAGTGGTTCCCATAGACATGCCTCCCGGCGCCATGCCGCCCGGAATGCCCATGGGCCCGGGAGTGCCAACCCGGAAAAGGTAAGTAAATTTATTTTCTTCAGACTTGCCCGTGAAATTTGAAGAAAAACGACTATAGGGTTATCACCCTAAATATTTGACCAGATTGGACTAAAATTATTGAAATAAACAAGCCCAAAACGTGCAATTAGTGGCAATTAGGTAATGATTTTTAAACATTTAGGCAAAAAATAACTTGCGAAAAGCCAGTCTATCATGTACTTTTCTAGGCGATGTTTTTTTGTAAAATCTGGTAATGCGTAGAGATAACTTTTGTCGATATAGATTGTAATCGATTCGGTCGGCCGGTGTGTACCCGCAGGCCTGTTGTAATTTGTGTTGTCCGCATGGATAACTGAAGATCTGAGTTTGTAACTCAGAAAGGAGAATAGCGGTGCTGTACAAACGTCTTCTTTCACTGCTGCTGAGTGTGGCAATGGTAGTACTGGCAGGATCTGCAATTGCGCAGACCAAAGATAATGCTGGCGATTCGCGCGACGCCCTCAAGGCACAGATGCTTGTTGTCAAGGGTGACGAAGCGCTGCGTATGGATCAGCCTGAAAATGCAGTTGGTTACTATGAGCGTGCTGCCAAGCTTAACCCCAATGATACCACCATCCAGCAGAAACTCAGTGACGCACGGGAAATGACCGCAACGTCGGCAGGAAGTTCTTCACTCCTCAACGACGTTATGAACCGCCGTATCGTTGCAAAACAGATGGCCAGCCACGACATCCAGAAAGCCATCAACCGCTCGATGGAACTGATGGCCAAGCCGCAGGATTCCAAAGATTTCGATACCGCGCTCCAGGCTGCTAAAATAGCCCAGAATATTCTTGACCAGAACAAAGGATATTTCACCTCAGAAGAATATCGCGCCAAAAGTGCTGACATCAACAGGCAGATCACCTGGATTGAATCCAAAAGGCGTGAATGGAATGCCCAGCGGGTCAAGGTACAGGCCGCTGCCATCTCCAAGCAGATCAAACAGCGAGAAACCGAATCGCTCGCACAACGCAAGAAAAAAGTTGCGGAACTGACCATTCAGGTCCAGACGCTCAGAAACGAAGGCAAGCTCCGTGATGCACTGCAGGTGCTTGACCAGATTCTTGAAATCGACCCAGGCAACTTCTGGGCACAGGATACCAAGTATTATCTCGAACGTCGCGCCACTCTCAGTGAAACGCATGACACGATGGAAGACCTTGAAGTCCAGAGCATGAGAATGGCTGCTTCCGTGCGCAAGGCGGAAGTGCCTTGGTATGTCCTTATCCGCTATCCCAAGGATTGGGCCGAGCTCACGGCAGGCCGTAAACAGTATACCGAAGGAATGGCCGATGCCGAAGGCGACCGCCAGCTCCGCGAAAAACTGGAAATGAATATCGCCAAGCTCAAATGTCCCGGCGAAAGTTTTGAGGATGTAATCAACTTTCTGCGAGAATATTCCGGTGCGAACTTCTACGTCAACTGGCGTGCACTTGAAGCTGCCGGTATTGAACGTACCGCGACTGTTACACTTGACCTCAAAAATGTTACCCTCCGCAAAGCTCTTGAGCTTCTGCTCAGTGACGTTGGCGGCGGGGCCACCGAACTCGGTTACGTAATGAGCTCTGGCGTTATAACGATTTCGACGCAGGAAGAACTCAACAAGGACAAGCAGACCCGCGTTTACCAGATAAGCGACCTGATACACCGCACGCCGAATTTCATCGGCGAGCGTGTCAAGGTCAATGCTATCGGCAGCACGTTATCCAGCAACTCCAGCAGCAGTGGCGGCGGAAGCAGTGAAGACCTCTTCGGTGACGAAGAAGACTCTACCGAGACAGGCCGTGAAGAAGCGAATATGACCAAGGGTGAAGCCATTCAGCGGCTTATAGACCTCATCAAGAGCACCATCGACCCCAACAACTGGAGACCTGACGGTGAAATAGGTTCTATCAGTACTTTCAACGGTAACCTTGTTATTACCCAGACGCCGGACAATCATCGTCGTATCGAATCACTGATTGCCAAACTCCGCGAAACTAAGACCATTCAGGTTTCCGTAGAATCTCGCTTTATTGTGGTGAATACCGGCTTCCTCAGCCAGATTGGCGTTGACCTCGATTTCTACTTCAACCTTAATGGGACGCAGTCGGGTAATTATATCCATCCAATCAATTATGGCCCTGGTTATGAGTCAGGCGTTGCTGGTGCTGGATACGAGGAAAACTATACTCGTTCAACTTCTAATGCCGTTTACAACAAAGGCTGGTCGCCGATAGGTGTTCAGAACAACTCTGCACCGTTTACAAATCTTCTGACCACTTCGACATCAGTTCCCAATGGCCTTGGACAGGCTATTTCCGGCTCAGGCGCGGGTCCTGCAATGGCGATTGCTGGTACGTTCCTTGACGATATTCAGGTTGACTTCCTGATTACCGCAACGCAGGCACACCAGAATACCCGTAATCTGACCGCACCGCGTGTAACGCTTCACAATGGTCAGCGTGCTTACGTGAGCGTCCAGAGAAGCTTGGGCTATATCTCCGGTATCGAGTGGGTGGTTTCCGAAAACGCTGCCGCACCTAACCCGGAAATTTCATACGTTCCGACCGGTGCCATGCTTGACGTTGATGTGACAGTATCGCACGACCGCCGATACGTAACCATGACCCTCAGGCCTCAGGTGATCAATCTTATAGACATGCGATCGATTGAGGTTTACAGTACCAATGGTGGTTCGAGCCCGATTGAACTTCCTGAAATCGAACTTCAGGATATTCAGACAACGGTTACGATTCCTGATGGTGGTACACTGCTTATCGGTGGCCAGAAGCTTTCGGGTGAAGTTGAACGTGAAATGGGCGTGCCGGTTATCAGCAAGATTCCGGTCGTCAACAGGGCGTTTACCAACAAGGGCAAGATTCGTGATGAGCAGACCCTGCTTATCCTCATCAAGCCGAAGATCATCATCCTTGATGAAGAGGAAGACAACCTGAACAACAAGGAAGAAGATCCCACTTATATGACTCAGCTTAATTGAGTTAAATAACTTGGAAATAAAAGCAGCAGGAGTTCATTGATCTCCTGCTGCTTTTTTAATTGTGTGTTTTGTATTAACGCATAGCTATCAAGGCTGACGTATTATTCCTTGCGTGGGCGTGCCACTTTTTGATCAGGTTATGCTTGAAAGCATCAGATTCATCGCAGATTGTTTTCTGAAGGGCGGCATCTATACTCAGGCCGTCGCCAAGGGATGTCATCAGTCGGCTTAAACCTTCTGGCTTAAGTTCTGTCATGAGGTATTCTGCGAGGCTGTAGCTTTCAGCGTAGAAGTTGCAGGAATCGCTCAACGTGCCATAGTCGTTCGTATTAAGCAGCCTGTCAAAGCGGGCAATGCTTTCCGACGCAGATTCACACCCGTTTTCCGCGATACAATCCAAAGCCATTCCCGCTTTCATGAGTAATTCATCATTGCACTTTCCTTCCGCAAGTATTGCGATTCCTTCGTGCAATGCCAGCGGAATAGCAGGCTGACCGTTATTGCGGCGCCTTATATCCAACTGGCCTATAATAAGATGGGTTATCTCATGCGGCAGCACGAATTCTGCGGGGGCAGATGCGGCCATGTCTATCCGCCGCATAAGCCTGCCGTTTTCAGCTAGAATTAGCTGGCTGACGCCAGCATTGGAAATATCAGAGGATGCTATTGCCTGGTGAAAGTCTTTTTGTGACGGCCAGATGAAAACATCGACTTTGGAGTCGATTTCAGGTGAATCGATGAGTATTTCAGCTTTGATTCTGGCGAGGGCGTGTTCCGCAATCGCTGCCATGCAGGCAGCCTGTTTTACATTGGTTGCGTGTACGCGAAAATGTTCTGTTTCCACGACTACTGGCAGTAATGTCGGGCATGTGTGGACAAAGGTAAAATAGCAGAAAAGTCCAATCAGAAAGGTTGAAATGACGATTCCGCCCGTTAAAAAACTCCCAATTTGTCCAAATTTTGCGTGCCTCATGTGATGCCCTCACAGTCCACACAGTATTCATATTAAAAACAAAACGGTGTTTACATGTATATTATATACAGGATAAACCCTACATTTATTCAAAAAATCCCTTATCCAGTTAGCAGGGGAGCGGGAATTTTTTGTGGCGGAGGTTAACCTTTTTGATTTCAGGGAATTATATTTAGAGAAAGGTGGAAAAAATTTGCAAAAAATATTATAAAAAGGAGTAGAAAAAAGGCTAAAAAGGAGCCAGAGGCTTGAAATGACGATTTTCTTCAAAAATGGGAGCGGATGGATTCGAACCATCGAAGGCGTTTGCCGTCAGATTTACAGTCTGATCCCTTTGTCCACTCGGGCACACTCCCAAAAACAGGGATGGATAATTTAGTTGATACTACCCCTTACGTCAAGGGAAGTTTTGGAAAATGAGATAAAAATAATTTGAAAACTTACGTCTCAGAGTATTTATTAGAGCTATAATTTAAAGAATTTACAACCACAAGGAGACTGACATGGAATTGCGGAAAGTTCGAATGGTTACTGTATTATCTCTGGTCTGTGTAGCTGCCGCCGTTTGGGGCCAGGATACCAAAAATGCCGATGAAAATATGATTCCCGCTGAGACCATAGCCCAATTGCGGTCCGAACCCAAGGGCATGAAAGATATGACTCAGGAGCAGGCCAATGAATTTATTCAGAAGTTTCTCCTGAAACGTCTTGGCGAAGCCGATGCCGTAATAACTCAATATCCCACCGCCAAGAATGTGTCTCAGGCGAAGATTATCAAGCTGACAGCGTGTTTCGTTCTTGCCCAGCAGGACAAGATAGCCTATGAGAAATATCGTCCCGAGATTCTAAAAACCGCAGACGAAATCACTGCCGACAAGAGCGCTTCGCAGGACGACAAGATGCTGGCCATGATGTACCGCTATCGGACCAAAATCCGCTGGATGGAGGACGAAAAGGAAATCAAAGGTCTGCTTGATGAGATGCTCAGCACGGTAAAACAGAATTATGACCCACAGATGGGGTTCATGCTGGCGATACGCATGGCGATGGAAAAAAACAAAACCGGTCTGGCCAAGGCGTATGTCAAGGAGGCGCTGATAGAGTATCCGGATAACCAGAGCTTCCTGCGTATCCAGAAAATGCTGGACAAGCCCGTCTTTTTAGGCAAGCCTTTCACCGCGGACCTCAAGACGCTTGACGGAAAAACGCTCAAGCTGCCCGATGACATGAAGGGCAAGGTTGTTGTTATTGACTTCTGGGCAAGCTGGTGTGGGCCTTGCAGGCAGTTCGCAAAGTATCTCAAGAAGTTCGATGACAAGTACAAAGACAAGGGTGTTGTAGTCATCGGAATAAATCTTGACGACGACAAGAAAAATCTTGATGCCTATCTCAAGGAACACCCCGATTATACCTGGATGCAGACATTCAGCGGCCAGGGCTGGCAGGACCCCACTGCCAAGAAGTATGGTATTGATGCCATTCCGAGCTTATGGGTCATCGGCAAGGATGGAAACGTCGTGTCTGATAACGCCCGCGCCGACCTCGAGGGTATAGTAGATAAAGTGCTGAAATAAGATGCTTTAAAATAAGGAGAAAATCATGGGATTCAAAAGAGCGGAAATTTTGAAATGTACAGCCGAAGGTTGCACGACTGTGCTTGATGTGATGGAACCGTGCTGCTGCGATGAGACGTGTGAACTGTCCT
>JAQVUC010000077.1 GCA_028699715.1 Anaerolineaceae bacterium
AGATAAAACCAGTTGAAAGTCCAACGATCCAAAGGCCAGCCAGGCCAAGTTTCTCTGCAGGAACAGTCAGGTTGAAGCGGTAGGGGTTGATGCAGGTCAGAACACCTTCGATATCCCCTGATGTGGTGTGCATCATGGTTAGTTGGGAATCACCGGGTTTGAGTGATTCAACATCACTGGTCATGGTCAGGTTCAGGAAAGCCCGGACAGTTTCGCCGGTCATTTCAAGCGCGCCTAATTTGGTCCTGGGATGATCCTCAAGGTAGAAGTAATGAGGAAAGCCGTGGAATTGCTCAATTTCGTCGATGCCTGGCTTCGCGTCAGCCATAGCCCTGACCTCGCTGTTGATGCGGATTAGGGTTTCAAAATCAAGCTTGGCTCTGGTCTTGTTACCTGTGCGACCAATCATATGATAAGGAGTGGTCACTTTAAACAAGCGATCAATCATGCCCGCGATCTCACGCATTTCCTTCTCTTTGAAGCCGCGTTGAGTCAGCCAGGTTGTGCCCATGCGGATCCCGGTTGATCGTAAAGCAGATTTGTCTCCGGGAATGGTGTTGCGATTGACCACGATCCCAGCCAAATCCAGGATTCTTGCTCCCAGATCGCCGTTCAGGGGAATGCCGTCAGGGCTCTTGTAAGACTTGCAGTCGATCAAGCACATGTGGCTGTCAGTGCCTCCGTAGGGCACCCTGACACCTAATTGTTTGAATTCTTCTGCCAGAGCTTTGGCGTTTTTGAGGGTCTGATCCTGTAATTCTATGAATTGATTGGTTGAGGCAAGTTTGAAAGTCAGTGCCATCGCAGCGATGGTGTTGACATGAGGTCCGCCTTGTTCACCGGGGAAGACACCTTTATCAATTTGCTCTCCCAGTTCGCGGTCATGGGTGATAATCACCGCGCCGCGGGGACCGCAAAGAGTCTTGTGGGTTGTGAAACTGACAACATCGGCAATGCCAATGGGGGAGGGAACCTTTTTTGCGGCGACCAGGCCGGCAATATGAGAAATGTCGGCTAATAACCAGGCTCCCACCTCGTCCGCGATCTCGCGGAACTTTTGCCAATCCGGAATCCAGGGGTAGGAGGTAAAGCCAGCGATGATCACCTTTGGTTTGGCTTGCTGGGCTAATTTTAGAATTTCATCGTAGTCTAATTGTTCAGTTTTGGGATTAACGTTGTAATGATAGGCATTATAGAAAAGACCGGATCGATTGACAGGCGAACCGTGCGTAAGATGACCACCATGCAAGAGGTCCATGCCCAGAATTGCGTCACCGGGGTTGATCAGGGCAGTGTAAACCGCTGTATTAGCGGGAGCGCCTGAAAGCGGTTGCACGTTGACCCATAAATCGTCCGGGATCAAGTTGTTGGCGGCAAAAAGCTCAGCCGCCCGCCGGCGAGCCAGGGCTTCAACCATGTCCACGTATTCAACGCCCTTGTAATAACGGCCATCGCTGTGACGGCGGTAGCGGCCAAGTTGGCGGGCGTAATCCATGATGGTGTCTTCATCCTGGTAGTGTGTTTCAGGACGCGGGTAACCTTCACCGTAAATATTCGTGAATGGTGAACCCAGCAGATCCCGGACCGCCATGGGGGCGATGCTTTCACTGGGAATCATGATCAGACGCCTGGCCTGACGTTCGGTTTCAAAATCAACCAAACTTTTTACGTTTGAGTCGTACCCCTCAACTGATTTTTTAAACAGATAATCGCTCATGAAATTGCCTCATAAAATGTGAATTTCTCTTCCAGAAGGAGGAGTGGAATGGATTTTGTCAGTGTAAGTTAACTTGGATAGTTTGGGTTGATTTACTATTAAGAACATCACTACAATGCGGGGATTGCAGCCAAAATCAAACAGGATTTCTACGTTACCCATCAAAATCAATTGTACCTTATAACGCCGGACTAAGGTTGCAAAAAGCCGGAATATTTTTAGCCAGTCAGCTGAATTTTTCTCTTCCATGCTGTACTATAATCAAACCATGCCAGAGGAAAAGAAAGAAAAACTGACAGAAGAAGAAATTCTGATCAATAAATCGCGTACCGATCCTGAAGCTTTTGGGCTCTTGTACGAGCGTTATGTTGATAAGATCTTCAATTACGTTTACTTTCGGGTGGGCAGTACTGATGACGCGCAGGATCTGACCGCAAAAGTGTTTTTCAAGGCTCTCAAGAGTATCAGCAGTTACCGCCACATGGGGCTGCCTTTTTCGGCCTGGTTATATCGCATTGCGCACAATTTGGTGGCAAATTACCATCGCGATCGCTCCAAGATGGTTGAAATTTCAATCGAGAATCTGACCATAACCGATACGAGCAAAGCCTCTGCGCCAGAAGTTCAACTCTCAAAGCAGCAGGATAACGCTTATTTGCTCAAACTGATCAACGATCTTTCTCCTCAGAAAAAAGAACTGATCATTCTGAAGTTTGTCCAGAGGCTGTCAAATGAAGAAATCGGACAGATTTTTGGTAAGACTGAAGGCGCGATCAAAAGTTTGTATCACCGCACTTTGTTGGAACTAAAAGATCGGGCCAAAGATGATTCAGATACGCGTAACCTCTAAAAGAGTTTGGGGTTTATTAGACTAAGGAGAAACTTTTTCATGGAAATGGTACGAACATCGAATAATGAGCTGAGTCAGCTTGAAGATCAGATAGCCCAACAGCTCAGTTATCTGACGCCAGACAGCAGGTTTGTAGAGGATTTGCGCGGTCGCTTGGTCTCTTCCCGGGTATTTCAAAGACGCCGCGAGATAGGTGCGATCCTGGTTTCCAGTTTGTCGATTTTTTTCCTGGGAGCCCTTGCCTTTAGTGTGGTGCAATTGGTCAAAAAACAAATCAAGTAGCCAGGCGCTAACAAAATTAAAGAATAAGAGCGTCCGTTAGGACGCTCTTTTGGTACCAGAAAACTTTGAGACCACTCAGTCAGTCAAAGTATCGCGCAGCCATTCGCCAACCAACCAATATTGGAAATCGCGATGGTGATAGGAATCAACCGCGGCGACAACGGCGTAAATTAAGGCTCCAACAGGGATCAGTGTCAGGAAGAGGGCGATAGGAAAGCCGCAAATCCCAATCAGGACAATGCTCAGCGCGGCTGAGAGCGCCCAGGTGATCCCCGCTAAAACACCAGCGCCAACAAAGAAAATCCCTTGGAAAACCAAAGCTTGCAGGCTTTGATAAGCCACGTATTTGGAGCGGTCTTTGTAAGCCATGTAAATGATCAGAGGCGGCAGGAGGCCTAATAAACCTGTAAAGAGGTTCAGGAAGACTCCCAGATGAGCGAACATGGCCAAAGTGCCTTCCTCAGAAGGGTCAAGGCTGGGCTGGGTTGTGTAATTTGAGTCGGTTGAACCAGTATCGTTTGAATCGATGATAACAGGATCAGGATTGGTGTAATCAATGTGATCAGTCATAACAAAACCTCACTTTCACTTCTTAGTTCAATTATATACCATGCTGGTGATACTTGGCATAAATCAATTGATGATAATTCTTAATCTTACTGTTGGGCCAGGATAAGGCTTGCGGGGCATAAGCGCAGAAAGCCTCTCTTTTGTCAGGAGATTCCAGGTTGAATTTAGGAGAAGCAATTATTCCTAAGAAAATGTAATTTGGGCTTTTGCTGGTCACGGCTGTGATAAAATTTTCCCATGTCTCCTCAAATCGTCTTTATGGGTTCGCCCGAATTTGCTCTGCCTACATTGGAAGAGCTGCACCGCAATTACAAGGTTGTGGGCGTGGTCACCCAGCCTGACCGGCCGTCCGGGCGGGGCAGGAAGCCTCAGCCATGCGCTGTCAAAATGTTGGCGCAGGAGTTGAAGCTGCCTGTTTTTCAGCCTGAATCACTTCGCAAACTCTCGGCCGTGACCGAATTGGCCAAATGGAAACCCGATTTGATCGTAGTGGCGGCTTTTGGGCAAATTTTGCCCAAGGCAGTCCTGGAGATGCCTGACAAAGGTTGCTTAAACGTTCACGCCTCGCTACTACCGCTCTGGCGGGGGGCATCACCCATCCAGGCGGCTATTGCCAATGGCGATGAGCAGACCGGTGTGACTATTATGCAAATGGATGAAGGTATGGACACCGGCAATATCTTGGCTCAAAGGAGTGTCCCGATCCGACCCGGCACGACCGCCCCGGAACTATCGAACCAATTGGCTTACCTGGGAGCACGCACGCTGATCGAGGTTTTGCCAGCATACTTGTGCGGAACCCTGGCTGCGATCCCTCAGGATGATTCCAGGAAAACTTTTGCTCCAAAACTCAGCAAAGAGAACAGTATCCTTGACCTCCAATTGTCTGCTCAGAAACTGCTCAATCAAATCCATGCCTATCAACCCTGGCCAGGGGCTGTGTTTGATTGGCAAGGCAAACGCATAAAGATCCTTGAAACGCACGCACATCCCACCTTCGAGTGTGAACCTGGCGGACATTATCTTGTCAATGGTCTGCCAGCCTTGGGGACAGGCGAGGGCTTGCTGGTTTTGGATTCACTGCAGCCCGAAGGCAAGAAACCAATGGACGGAAAATCCTTCTTAAATGGTCATCCGGATTGGTTGGACTAACTCATTTCAATCAAACAAAAACTGGATTTAAGTTTCTTCGCGGAAGAAGGACTGTTTCCACTCGTATAGTTTGTTAAGCGCTTGGATGGGGGTCAGGGCTTCCAGGTCTAACTTCTTGAAGGCGTCCTTGAGGGGATTGTTTTCCGGGAATAAGCGCAACTGCTCTTTTTCTTCTTTTAATTCAGGCAGTGTTGTGCCGGAAGTGGCTTCCAACTGCTTTAAGATTTCATTAGCACGGGAGATTACCGAGCTGGGCAATCCTGCCATTTGAGCCACATGGATGCCGTAAGAGCGGTCTGCCGCGCCTGGTACGATTTTGTGCAAAAATATGACCTGATCATCAGCTTCCGACACGGCAACGTTATAGTTGCGCACACCCGGGTACAAATCGGCCAATTCGGTGAGTTCGTGGTAGTGGGTCGCGAAAAGTGTGTAGGGTTTGAGCTTGGGGTGGCTGTGCAGGTGTTCGATGATGGACCAGGCAATCGATAATCCGTCATAGGTGCTGGTACCCCGACCGATTTCATCAAGGATGAGCAGGCTGCGGGGGGTGGCGTTGTTGAGTATGTTGGCCGTTTCGAGCATTTCCACCATGAAGGTCGATTGACCCTGATGGATGGCATCCTGAGCGCCAATGCGGGTGAAGACCCGGTCCACAATACCGATTTCAGCCTTTTCCGCCGGCACAAAACTGCCGATTTGCGCCATCAGGACAATCAACACCACCTGTCTCAGGAAGGTCGACTTGCCGCTCATGTTTGGGCCGGTGATCAGGCGGATGATCTCACCTGGTTCAAAAATTGTATCGTTGGCGATATAGCGCTTCTGGCTGCTTATGCGCTCCACAACCGGGTGGCGGCCTTCCAGAATCACAATTCCTTTTTCTTCAGTCAGTTTGGGGCGCACGTAATTGTTCAGCGCTGCAACTTCTGCCAGGGAGAGCAGGCAATCCATTTGCGCCAGTTTGCGGGCAAGATCGAGCAGATTTTGGCTGGACTTGCCTAATTGAGCGCAGACCTGTTTGAAAACTTTCAATTCGATTTCGTGGATCTGCGTTTCCGCGTTTAGCACCAGGGATTCATATTCTTTTAGCTCAGGTGTGATATAGCGCTCACTGTTTACCAGGGTCTGTTTGCGGATGTATTCCTCTGGGGCTTTGTCAGCCAGCCCGCGTGAAATCTCAATGTAGTAGCCAAAAACCTTGTTGAAACCCACGCGCAAGGTCTTAAGACCTGTGCGCTGGCGTTCGGAAGATTCAAGCGAATTGATCCAATCCCGGGCATGTTTGGAGGAAGAAACAACCTGGTCCAGTTCCTTGGAGAAACCTTCGCGAATCAAGCCGATATTGTTGAGG
>JAQVUC010000078.1 GCA_028699715.1 Anaerolineaceae bacterium
GTCTTTGTTTCCCAAGGCATGCTAACCTCCCGGTTTCCATGCCTTTATCCTAATCAATTCTGTAAACAATCACCCTGGATAATTTGTAAACTATCATACCTGTCTAAACACTTACCCCGATCCAACCCAGCCAAAACTTTTTGTCTCTTTTTGGCTTCGGATTTTCAGTCTGCAAAACCAGCTGGTTCATTGGAGGCCTTATCCTGCTTTCTGTGTTTTATTAGCCATAGAGTTTTTCTCTAGAAAGAAACTCAACCATCCTGATCGTTTCCTATACTTGGTTCTTATCTTTTTTTCTCACTTTTGTGAGGACTTGCTCATAGCTTTGGATGTACTCATCCACGGAAATTTTTTGACATAATTCTGCGACAAGGTCATAGGGAATGTGCCTGGGGTTTTTAAAGCGGATGCAGCTCTTGCCCATGTCGAGTTTTGTAGGTACCCGGAGAGAATATTCTTTGACAAACCATCGCTCAACTTCAGGATTGGCTTGTAATCCCATATGGTAAAGCGCGATGTGGTTTTTTTGCGAAGCAAGAGCCAAGAATGGCAGAGGCTGATCTTTTTGGACATGGTAACCCCTGGGGTAGGTAGTTAAAGGAACCACATAGCCGATCATGCCATAGGACATTTGCTCAACAAAACCCACTGGCAAGTTGGCAAGAATTACACCCCTTAATTTTCTGACAGCTTCTTGATGATCATCGGGAAGCGCTGCTAAATATCCCTCGATTGTGTTGGCATCATTTTGCATTTTTATTTCTGTCTACCTTTTTTTATTTTTCTCAAAAGCGAGATTATGCTCTTCTTGAATTGTAACCTTTATCCTGGTGTCTCACTTTTACCAGGGTTTTCATGCATATTTAATGTCAAAGATTCGAATAAAGCTTTGCAACTCCCAGTGCTTTGATTGAGAGATGATGAAATTACTTCTTTTTAAAAATCGAGCGAAAAGGAATAAAATCTTCTATCGTTTGAAAAAAGTATAGCTGGTTTGCCAACAAAACCAAATTTATTCATCTTTGTGCTGATGGGAATGCTTCTCCGATACTAAATGCTTATGCTCGTGTGAATGTTCAATTTGAACCCTAATTTTTGTTCCGTTTTGAATTTCTGTGAATGTGTGGGTATGCAAGTGAGAGTGACGGGTAATCATTGTATCGATTACGACTAAAACTGAACCAAGAGTCATGATCAGAAAGGCGATCACGTAATAGTCCGTTATCGCTTCTTTTAATATGAGAAAAGAAAGCAGCGCGCCGATAAAGGGCGCTACGGCGTAATAAGCGCTTGTTTTTGCTGCCCCCAATTCCTTTTGCGCTCTGACGTAAAGGAAGATACTCAAGCCATAGGCTACAAAACCCAGGAGCATGGCGAGTAGAACATATTGAATTTGGGGGAAGTTTTCGCCAAGAAAGAGCGCGATCAATAAGGAGCCAAGTCCTGAAAAAATCCCCTTGAGCATCACAATTTGAAAGGTGTTTTTTGAGGAGATCTTTCTCGTGAGGTTATTTTCAAATCCCCAGCAAAGGGCGGCAGCAAGGACAAAGACTGATCCGAGAGAGAACGTCAAACTTGACATGTCTTCAAATGAAAGCAGCATACTCGAAAAGGTAATCAAAAGGATCGCGATCCACAATCGCGGAGAAATCAGTTCTTTGAAAATAAACAAGGCAATCAGCGAAGTTGCTACGATCTCAAAATTATTAAGAAGAGAAGCGTTAGCAGATGTTGCGCTTGTCAAACCGATCATTAAAAAAATCGGTGCGGCTACATCAAGCAATATCATCCCGATGACATAGGGCAGTTCTTTTCTTGACAGTTGCTCTTCCTGGTCGTCTATTTGCTTCCGGAACAAAAAAATGATACTTATTCCTATTCCGGCTCCCAAGTAAAGCAAGGCGGCCATAAAAGTCGGTTCAATTTTTTGCAACAGCAGCTTGGAAAGGGGCATGTTGATCGCATAGAAGGCTGCGGCAAGGAATGCGTATAGAATTGCGCCTGACTTTTTTCTATCCATGGTTCCTGTATTTTACTGCTTAGTCAGACAAGTACTAAACCTTTTGCCTAAACTATCTGTTTCTCAGAAGAAATTCGATTGAATCGAAATAAATTTGATTAAGCCCGGATACTAACCGCGGTGTAATACAAACAAAGCTATATCCTTGCCGAGATTAACAAAAAAAGCTTACTCTGAACACTTGTGGAGGACAACTTGATAATAACTACCAGCATAACGCAGATAAAGCGATTTCTAATGTTAACGTTTCCACGAGTTTTGCAAAATCTATTGACAAATCAATCAGCAGTATTCTATAATTTGTTTTGAGAGCGCTCCCAAAATATTTCTTTATGAATCGATAACAAGAAAATAAATGGACAATCTAAAACTTGAGGATATCGCAAAGCTCGCAGGTGTTTCCAGATCAACTGTATCACGGGTCGTAAATAATAGCCCTAATGTTGACGCGGCAACCCGAAAAAGAGTAGAAAAGATCATCCAAAACACTGGTTACCGTCCCAACGCAGCTGCCAGATCTCTGGCATCTCAACGGACCAATATGATCGGTTTGGTTATCCCCAGAACAACGAGCGCTTTTTTTACTGATCCATAATTCCCACAACTTACCCAGGGTGTGGCTTTTGCCTGTAACAATCACCATTTGACCCTTTCCCTCTTTTTGGTGGGGAACCAGGAAGACGAAAACGAGATCACGCCTCGCATTTTACGACGCGGCTTGTTGGATGGCATTCTGATTCAATCCGGTACATCTGATGAAAAGATTTTCAGGCGTTTGATTTCATCTCAGGTGCCATTCCTGGTTTTAGGACGCCCTCATGAGGACAAATTGGTCAATTATATTGATGTAGACAACGTCAGGGCGGCAAAAGAGGCTGTTTTTCACCTGATCAAGCTCGGTTATCAGCGCATTGGCATGATAACAGGGGGGCTATACAGTACTTCAGCGATTGACAGGCGGGCAGGCTTTGAGCAGGCGATGCACGAAGCGGGTACGAAAATTGATCCAAGCTTAATTGCTGAAGGCGATTTCACGGAAAAAAGTGGTTACTACGCCATGAAGGAACTGCTACCCTCCAAGCCGGATGCAATTTTCGCGCAGTCTGATGTGATGGCTATCGGAGCCATGCGAGCTGCCCAGGAAATTGGGCTGGAAATTCCGAAAGATATCGCTTTTGTGGGCTTTGATGACCTGCCAATTGCATCCACTTTACCCATCAGGTTGACGACTGTTCATCAACCCATTACTCATTTTGGTATCAAAGCAGTTGATCTGCTTATCGATATTATCGAGAAAGGCGCAAGACCGGCCAAAAGATTGGTTCTCGATACTGAATTGATCGTGCGTGATACGTGCGGATCAAAAACAATTGACAGACTCACCGTCCAGGGGGCAGAAAATCAAGAGAGCGCTCTCATGGCGCCAGTACAAACAGGAGGTGCAAATAACCATTAATTTACATAACAAAAGTTGTTCAAAAAACTTAAAAATTATAGGAGATAAGGAAAGAAAATGAAACGTCTATTAGTATTACTATCAATGTTGCTTGTAGTGAGCATGCTGCTCTCTGCTTGCGGTGCGCCTGCAGCAGAACCTCCTGCTGTTGAAGAACCCGCAGCGGAAGAACCCGCGGCCGAAGAACCTGCGGCGGAAGAACCTGCGGCGGAAGAACCCGCGGCGACGGAAAAGACCGTACTTGATGTATGGTCATTCACAAACGAAATCCTCACCATGGCTGTGGCTTTTGAAAAGACACATCCAGATGTAGATGTCGTTTACACCATGATCCCCATGACCAATGGCGAATATCAGACCAAATTGATGGCAACTTTGGGTACAGATGAAGTGCCGGATGTTGTCGCACTTGAAGCTGCTTTTGTGAAAAGCTATGTTGAAAGCGATTTCCTGGCTGACATTGGTGACCTTCAACATTATGCTGACGAACTGGAGATGTACCCCTTCGTTTACGAAGTTGGTATGGCCGATGGCGTCCACAAAGCTTATGCCTACCAGGCTACTCCCGGTGCTCTCTTCTATCGCCGCAGTCTGGCCAAAGAATATTTTGGCACTGATGATCCTGTAGAAATGCAGGAGCTTCTGGGTGATTTCGACAAATATATCGCCGCTGCTGAAGTGATTAAAGAAAAATCTGGCGGAGATACTTATATGGTTTCTTCCAATGGCGATTTCATGAACCTGTTCTATGCCAATCGTGAACAACCCTGGGTTGTTGATGGCAAACTAACGGTTGATCCAATGGTCGAAAGAATGGTAGAAACAGTCAAGCTCTTCCGTGATAATGGTTATGAATCCCGAGCCACCCAATGGCAAGAAGGCTGGTTCGCTGGCATGAATGACACCCTGGCGGATGCAGCAGGTAACCCCAAGAAAGTCTTCAGCTACTTCCTCCCCACCTGGGGTCTTCCCTATGTTTTGGAACCCAACTCAACCTCCGCCGATGGCTCCAGCACCACCAAGGGTGACTGGGCTGTTATCGAAGGACCTCTGCCCTATCAATGGGGTGGTACCTGGTTGGGCGTGATGGACGAAACCGATAAGATGGATCTGGCAAAAGAATTCATTCGCTTCTGTACTCTTGACGAAGAAAACCTGACCAACTGGGCTACTGGTGTTTACACAAATGAATACCTGAAAGCTATTGATCCAAACGTTCCTGATGATCAATATCAGGCCGCTGGTGACTTTGTTGGCAGCCAGGTTGTTGTTGAGAAGATCACTGCTTCGTTCGACGATTCAGCGATGAGCGAATTCCTGGGCGGTCAGAACTCCTATGGTGGCTTTGCCGCTGCCGCGCCAAGCGTCAACGCACGCTTGATGCAGGGTTCGGACGATGCGATTACACGCGCTCTCAACGATCCTTTGAACTCTTACCTTGAAGGTACGGTCACATTGGATGAAATGTGGGACCTCTGGAAAGACGCAGTCCGGAACGAATTCCCGGATTTGATCATTGATTAATCTGGATATTCGTTAAAATATAGTGATGAGTCAGTACAATTACTGTACTGACTCATCAACTCATGAGACAACTAATAAGGGAGCGCGTATGTTTAAAAAACTCAAATATGACCATTATGGTTACCTTTTTGTTGCCCCGTTCATCATCGGCTTTTTGATTTTTGGTTTGTATCCGGTCTTAAATACCGTCTTTTTAAGCTTTACAAACCGCACGCTCATGTCGCGAACCTATGACATTACCTGGTTTAAAAATTTCCAGCTTTTGTTTGCTGACAAGACCTTTATTACAGCCGTTACGAACACCTGGGAACTTTGGTTGATGAACTTCATTCCCCAGATGGGTATTGCCTTTTTGCTTTCCATCTTGTTTACCAACCTGCGACTAAAAATTAAAGGTGTTGGCGTTTGGCGCATGATTTTCTATATGCCAAACCTGATGATGGCATCCGCTATTGCGGCTCTGTTCTTTTCTTTGTTCTCTTATTATGGTCCGGTCAACCAATTTATCGTGCGCTCAGGTTTTGTTGCTGAAGCCATCGACTTTATTCGTAAGCCAGACTGGATGCGCGGCTTGGTTGTGTTCATCCAATGGTGGATGTGGTTTGGTCAGACAACGCTTCTGTTAATGTCTGCCATGACCGCTATCCCAGTATCTTTGTATGAAGCAGCTCTGGTTGATGGGGCTGGTTCTTTGCAGATGTTCTGGCACATCACCTTGCCTTTGATCAAGCCAGTGATGATTTACATTCTGGTTACGTCTTTGGTAGGAGGGATGCAGATGTTTGACATACCATACCTACTTACAGATGGTAGAGGTAGTCCGGGAAATTCTATCCTGACCAACACCATCAACATGTATATGAAATTTCACAGCAGTAAGGGTCATATCGGTGC
>JAQVUC010000079.1 GCA_028699715.1 Anaerolineaceae bacterium
ACCAGGCTGCCGCTATTATCAAGGAAACCGCCAGCTCTGATGTCAACCTCATCTTTGGTGCCGTAGTTGACGAAAATATGGGCGACAACATTCGCATCACTGTGATTGCGACTGGCTTTGACAGAAGTGCTCCTACCACGGAGGCGGAGCAAAGTTTTTTTCGCCAAAGTTCCAGCCATCGGCCAGTAGATCGACTCAGCACTAACGATCAACCGGCAAGGAATCTTGAGAACACGCAGACAGTTGCTACAAAACAAGAAGAATATGTCTTCACCAGTGATGTAGATGTTGATATGCCGGCGTTTCTCCGCAGAAGCAAGAATTCAAGATAATTCAGGCTGCTTCCTTTTAGATTAGCTTAAATTCTCCTCCCTCTTTTGAGGGAGGAGAGTAAGCAAGCAAATGCTGAAACCATGACAATTGCATATTATTAGCAAGCTTAATTCTCTGCGTGAGTTTGTTAACAATATCAGCACGCGTCGATTCCCAATTCCACTCTTCGAATAAGACCCAAGCTCTGACCTAATAATTTTTAAATACTTACGCGTAGATTTACTCTAAAATGATCAGCGACAAATTTTAAGGTAAATCACAGCGATTTTGCCTTGTCCGCATCCATAAGCCGTGCTACAATGCTCTCACCATATATTGGGGTAAATTCCCCACCACCCCCCTACCTGTAGGGTCTTTAAGGAGATTTTTGCATGAAGTGCCCATATTGTCAGCACTCTGATACCAGCGTCATTGATACGACCAAGGATTCTCGAGGTGGTGTTCGGAGAAGGCGCGAGTGTAACAGCTGCCATCAACGCTTCAGCACTTATGAACGACCGATCCTCACAACCCCTCTGCTGATCAAGCGAGACGGGACGCGTGAGGAATTTGACCGTGAAAAACTCCTGGCTGGGCTTCGGATGGCCTGCACAAAACGCCCGATCCCTGCCGCAACGATTGAAGATCTGGTTAATAGTATTGAATCAGAACTCCAAAAAAAGGGACGCGCTGAAATCAACTCCCGCCTGATTGGTGATCTTGCCGTTAAGGGCTTAAAAGAAATCGACCACATCGCCTATATCCGCTACGCAATTGTTTACCTTCGAATGGATGATCTGCATACTATTCGCGATGAGATCAACCACCTGCTTACAGAAGAAGAATAATTAACCGAGGTACACCATGACCGAACAAGACCCAACATACACGGGTTTATTCCCGACCCCCCCACTTCCTGATGATTTACCATCCATAGAGTTAACTGAAAATTCGATACAGATCCTGAACAAACGCTATCTGCGACATGGTCCTGATGGAAAAGCAGCCGAATCTATCGACGAAATGTTTTGGAGGATCGCCTGGCATGTTTCAGACACGCCGGAGCGGGAGGAAGACCATACAAAAGTGGCCAAAGATTTTTACAAAATGTTGGTGGGTAAGGCTTTCTTTCCCAATTCACCGACATTTACAGGGGCTGGTACTCCCCTGGGTCAGCTGGCAGCTTGTTTTGTTCTGCCAGTCTCGGATGATATGGGTCGGGCAAACGACGGTATTTTCAGCACGCTGCGAAACGCGGCTCTAATTCAACAGACCGGCGGTGGAAATGGTTTCAGCTTTTCCCGCTTGCGTCCTTCGGGCTCGCACGTCAAGGCTTCTGCTGGCAGAGCCACCGGTCCGGTTGGTTTTTTGAAAGTTTACGACAACGCTTTTGGAGAAATTGCCCAGGGCGGTACCCGCCGCGGTGCTAATATGGGTGTTTTGCGGATCGATCATCCGGATATTGAAGATTTTATTGTTTGCAAAACCAGCGAAACTGCCATCACAAATTTCAACATTTCCCTGGGCATCACAGACGATTTCATGAAAGCAGTAGAAGAGGATGGCGATTGGGATCTGCGTTTCCCCGATGTCCACGCGCCAGAATACAAGAGTTTCAAAGGCACAATCAGTCAGGCTGAAAAAGCTGGTTTAGCCATCAAAACTTACAAAACGGTGAAAGCCCGGGACTTATTCAACAAATTTGTTAAGCAAGCGCATCACAACGGCGAGCCAGGAGCGCTATTTATTGACGTCGCCAACCGTCAGAATCCGGTCCCCCATCTTTATGAACTGGAAGCGACCAATCCCTGCGGTGAACAATGGCTTGGACCTTATGAAAATTGTTGTTTGGGTTCGATCAACCTGGCCGAACACTATGGAGAAAACGGAACGGTTGACTGGGTCAAACTGCGCCAAACCACCAAGACAGCCACCTTGTTCCTGGATCATGTGGTTGACAAAAATGCCTACGTTCCGGCTGTGCCGGAATTACGGGAGGCCGCCATGGACTGCCGCCGCATAGGATTGGGCATCATGGGTCTGGCAGATTTGATGTACCACTGCGGCGTCCGCTATGGGTCCGAAGAATCCCTGGAATTCTGCGGACAGGTGATGGAATATGTGCGTTATTTTTCCATGGAGACAAGCATTGAGCTGGCGGAAGCGCACGGAGCTTTCCCCGCCATCACTGAAAGCATTTACGACCCTGAAAATATTACCTGGGAAGCTCCCAGCCCCCTCACGCCCTACAGCCGCAATTGGCAGCGCCCCTTCCTTGATTGGGAATTGATCAGAGAGGGAATAAAAGCTCACGGTATTCGCAACGCCGCTCAAACAACCATCGCCCCCACAGGCACCATTGGCACCGTCGCGGGAGTTGAAGGCTATGGCTGCGAACCTGTCTTCGCGCTGGCTTACGTTCGCCACGTGAATGACAATGGCAATGACCTGATCCTCAATTATGTCAGTCCCTACTTCCAGGAAGCGCTGGACGCGATCGATTTATCCGAAGAGGAAAAAGAGGACATCATTTCCAAAGTGCTGGAACAAGGCAGCTGCCAACACATCGAAAACCTGCCCCTGCATATCCGCAACGTCTTTGTGGTCTCAGCTGATGTTTCGGCGGAAGAGCACATCAACATCCAGGCGGCCTTGCAGCGCTTTGTTGACAACAGTCTGAGCAAAACCATCAATTTCCCGGCTGGAACAACAGAGCAAGAAGTGGGCGATGCCTTCATGCAAGCCTGGAAATTGGGTTGCAAAGGAATCACGGTTTACATCACTGGTTCCAGGGAAAAAGTTGTCCTGGAAACAAAAGCTACCATGGAGAAAAAGGATGGTACAGCTGATGTTGTGAAATCCAAGTTATACGGCGAGGATATTGAAGGACAGCTGAGTCTGTGGAAAGAGAACAAAAAACCCCGTCCCCGGGCACTTAAGGGCTATACCTATTCGATCGAAACTCCATTGGGAAAAGCTTTTGTAACGATTAACGAAAACGGAGGCAACCAACCTTTCGAAGTTTTCATCAACACAGCCAAGGCTGGCTCTGAAACGGCAGCTCATTCAGAAGCGATAGGTCGTTTGATTTCCTATATACTTCGCATCGCCTCTCCGATTGAACCACGCGACCGTTTGCGAATAACGCTTGACCAGCTGGCAGGAATTGGCGGAGGGCGCTCGCTTGGTTTCGGTATCAACCGCGTGCGTTCACTTCCGGATGGTATTTCAAAAGCATTGGATGAATACCTCTATCAGCAAAATTCAGCAGTTGAGCCGGCGGAACCTGTTGTAATTGCCAATCCCCTGCCGCTTGTTGGGGACCAGCAACCTGCTTTCCATCCCATCGGTGAACTCTGTCCTGAGTGTGGTGAAGCAACCATGATCAACGAAGAAGGCTGCCGTAAGTGCTACACCTGCGGACATAGTGAGTGCTGAAATGAATGTAGAAAAAGACGCTATGACCTGGATTGTAATGGCCGGCAACATCGGCAGCGGCAAGACCTCCCTGACGCAACTGCTCAGCCAACGTTTAGGTTGGCAGTCATTTTATGAATCAGTGGAAAACAACCCCTATTTAGCTGATTTTTATGCCGACATGAGAACCTGGGCTTTTCATTTGCAGATGTACTTCTTGGGCAATCGAGCCCATGAGATTGAGTATATGATCGAGACTGGGGAACCGGCCTTGATGGACCGCAGTATTTATGAAGATGCTCACATCTTCGTGCGCGCCCTGCATGAGATGGATAATCTGTCAGAGCGCGACTTTCAGGCTTACACAAAGCTCTACACCCTGGTGCTTGACAAATTGCAAAAACCGAACCTCTTGGTTTTTCTGGATGCTCCGGTCAGCACGCTTGTGGATCGCATTCAAAAACGTGCCAGATCAATTGAGGACAGCATAGACCCGGACTACCTGAGATTGCTTGATTCCTATTACAAGCAATGGATCCCGACCTACAACGAAAGCCCATTGCTCACAATCAACAGCGAAAATTATGACTTTGTAAACAATTTAGAGCATCTGGAAGAAATTAGTAAAGCTGTTGATTATTGTATTAAAACCCGAAAAAACCTGGTGTTAAATGCACCTGGGAATTTCAGCTACGATTTTGCAAAATAAGTTGACGGAAAATTTTGATGGTCTTATACTAAACATGTTCGCCGACCAGGTGCCCCCTTCACTTGGTCGGTGAACGTTTTAATCCTGCCATGTCAATTCCCAATCCGCGACAAAAACACTTTCCCCTTCTTTGATTCCTGCCTTGCGGAGGGCTTTATCCACGCCGATCCCAGCCATAAATTTCTGAAAACGTCTGACCGAACCGGGTTGATCGAAATAGGTCATTGCAGCAGCCCGTTCGATGCGTTTACCGGTCACAACCCAACCATCTTCAACCTGCTCAATTTCGAAGGCATTGGGGTCTTCTTCAGAGCGGTAAACCGGTAACTCAACCTCAACCGGTTCAGTTGGAAGTTCCTGCAGACGGTGCCAGGCCTTCCACATCAGTTCTCGCAAGTTCAAATGTGTGACCGCTGAAATCGGCATCAGTTCCACCCCTTCGGCCGAAAACCTTGCCTTGAGTTCTTCGTACTTGGCTTCAACATCAGGCAAATCCATTTTGTTCAAGACGACAATTTGAGGTAAATTTCCCAGACGTTCGTCAAACATATCCAGTTCGGCGTTGATGTCCTGGTAGTCACTGTAAACATCTCCACTGAGCCCATCAAGCACATGAATGAGAATGCGCGTGCGTTGTATATGACGCAAAAATTCGAAGCCCAAACCAATTCCTTCTGAAGCGCCTTCAATCAATCCGGGGATGTCAGCCATGACCATGGTGGTATCCAGGTCCAGTTGGACCACGCCCAAATTTGGCTCCAGGGTGGTGAAAGGATAAGCAGCGATCTTTGGTGTGGCATTGGTTGTGGCAGCCAAAATTGACGATTTACCGGCATTAGGCAGTCCAACCAGGCCAACATCCGCGATCAGCTTCAATTCCAGTCTAATGGTCAATTCTTCGCCAGGTTCGCCCCGTTCAGCTGTCAGCGGCATCTGATTTCTGCTGGTGGCAAAATGTTGATTGCCGCGACCCCCTCTTCCGCCTTTAACAACAATCAGGGTCTGATCCGGGTTTACCAGATCTCCAATCAGCTCAGCGGTTTCGTCATTGTAGACAATGGTTCCCGGGGGTACTTCAATAATCAAGTCGTCGGCTGATTTGCCGGAGCGGTTTGAAGGGCCACCGTTTTTGCCAGCTTGGGCGGCAAACTTCTGGTTGTAATGGAAACGATTAAGTGTGTTCAAAGTTGGATTAACTTTCAGGATGACATCTCCACCCCGGCCGCCATCACCGCCATCAGGACCTCCCTTGGGGCGGTACTTTTCGCGGTGCATGTGCACGATGCCATCGCCACCCTTGCCGGATGCGACAGAAATTACTACTGAATCTATGAACATACAAACTCATTTCTTCTAAAATTCTCTTGAATAAGTTTAACACAATCATCGCCTTGATCCAATCGCACACAAGCAAACGATTAGTCGACACTAATAAAGCAAGG
>JAQVUC010000080.1 GCA_028699715.1 Anaerolineaceae bacterium
GGGGCTGGAAAGGCTGGGCAGTGAGGTCCGGCCCGTTTTTTGCTTTTCTTTGGGCTCAACAGGCTCTTCCTCTTCCAGCGCTTGAGCTTTGCGGGAGATTTCATGTTCCTGCAGACGCAGCCTTAGAGCCCCGGCCTGGACTTCAAAGATATCTCCATCGATGGCGGTGACCCGCCCTTCGATATGCAATTTTTTGACCTGAACCTTTTGACCAACTTTGATTGGTCCGCTGGGTTTATGCAGGCGCTGGGTAGTTTTGCGTTTTTGGAACTGCTTTTCGCTGTGAGCTTGTTCCAGAATTTCAATTTTTTCTTCTGCTTCTACCAGCTCGAGGATTTGTTCCGGTTGTTTGCGCAAACGGTTCAGGGTCCTTTTCAGCTCCCGTACCTCATCCTGCAAGGCTTCCAGTTCACTTTCGGCTTCCAGGTGAGCCTGTTCCAGGATCTTATCGCGCTCCAGTTCCAGATGGTCCAGTCTTTTTTCCAACTCTGCTTCTTTCTTTTGAGCAGAAAGAAGGGCTTTTTCAGAGGCAAGAAAATTAGTATTGGCCAGGTTGCGCTGCCGATGGATCTCTTCCAGCAGATCGTCCACCCGCAAATCGCTTGGATTGATCTCTTCCCGGGCGGCTTGCAAAATTTCGGCATTCAGGCCCAGGCGCTCAGCAATCGCCAGGGCGTTAGAGCGTCCCGGCAAGCCGATATTAAGGCGGTAAGTGGGCATCAGCGTTTCCGGGTCGAACTCAAGGCTGGCGTTGGTGACCCCCTCAGTGCTGTGCGCGTAGCTTTTGAGCTCAGGGAAGTGCGTGGCCACAAAAGCGGTGATTTTTCGTTTGAGCAGGTAATCCAAAACCGCTCTGGCCAGGGCGGAACCTTCCTGCGGATCAGTCCCGGAACCCAGCTCATCAAGGAGAACTAAAGAACGGTGGTTGGCACGCCTGAGGATGCGTACAAGTTGGCTGATGTGCCCTGAGAAGGTGGATAAGGATTGTTCAATTGACTGTTCGTCGCCGATATCTGCAAAAACGTCTTGAAAAACGCTGATCCTGGAACCAGAACTGGCCGGGATATGCATGCCTGCCTGCGCCATCAGCACCATCAGACCGATGGTTTTCAGCGTAACGGTTTTACCGCCGGTGTTTGGCCCGGTAAGCACCACCGCAAAGGTCTTTTTGTCCAGCTGCACATCGATGGGCATCACTTTTTCGGGTGAGAGCAAGGGATGGCGGGCGCGGATAAGATGAATGAGACTGCCGGGGTGATCAGGATCAGCAGCTTTTTCAAAGGGCACTAATTCCGGTTCGCAAGCATGCAAATCGTCAGCGTAACGTGCCTTCATCAGGATCAGGTCCAGCTCTCCCATTGTCTGGCTGGTCTGATCCAGGGCTTCAGCGTTTTCTTCGATATCTTTGCTCAGTTTTTGTAAAACTTTGAGGATCTCATCCCGCTCGTCCAATTCCAATTGGCGGTATTTGTTATTCCACTCCACCACCGCCAGGGGTTCCACAAAGAGGGTCGCCCCGGAGGAGCTTTGATCATGCACAATCGATTTGATTTGTCCCTTGTGTTCAGCTTTGAGCGGCAAAACGTAGCGGCCGCCGCGCTGCGTGATGAGCGATTCCTGCAGCATACGGGCGCTGCCGGGGTCGTTAAGATAACGGTTCATGCGGTCCATCAGGCGCGCGTGCGTGACCTTCAAATCGGAACGGATTTGCCCAAGGGCTGGTGAAGCGCTGTCCAACACCTCGCCTCTTTCATTAATGGTTTTGTTGATCAGGTCAATAAGTCCGTGACCATCCGATAATCCTTCCGCCATCTCTGCCAAAAGAGGGGCTTCCGCATTTTTTTCCAAAAGAAAGCGCCGGGCTTCTCGCGAGAGGATCAGGGTGTTGCGGATGGCCAGCAAACTGCTGGCTTCCAGTGTCATTTGGCGGCGGGATTGTTCACTTAGCGGGCGCATGTCAACCGCGCCATGAAAGTGCAGCGCGTCAGTCAAAGAAAGCAAGAACCTGGCCTGACGCGTCTGCTCCTGAAAGAGCAGGGCTTTTTCAAGGCTGCTGGTAGGGCGTAGTTTAGAAGCTAATTTCTCTGACAGCTCAAAGCTGGCATAGCTTTTCAGCCGTTCGAGCACCTTATGAAATTCAAGCAAAATCAGGCTTTTTGGATTCATCGCTGAAAAGTGTAACACGAAGTAGCTCAAGCTGATGCCAGTAGTTTCTTTTCAACTGGGACGAGCAATTTTGGTACAGCGGGAGAATTTTACGACTGGCTTTGCTATAATCAAGCCAACATTATTCTGGAGGAACCTGGATTGCCAAAAATCAGAGCCGTTTTTACCGACATCGATAACACCCTCACCAGCCCCGTGACCCATCAGATCCCTGCCAGCGCCATTTGGGCCATTGAGCAAGCCAGGCAAAATGGGATCAAAGTTTTCGCGGCGACGGGGCGCAACCTCACCGCCTATGGCAACGGTCCTGTGGCTGCTTTTGATTTGGACGGTTACGTCACGGTCAACGGGCAGCTGTGTTATTTGCCTGACGGTCAGATCCTGCGCATGGAAACCTTCGACCCAGCGGTGATCGAAGCGACCTTAAACCTGGGAAGTGAACACGGCTTCTTTACCACTTTTCTTGAAAAAGATCAGGTTTATCTGAACGGTATTAATACACCTGTAGAGGAGTTTTACAAGATCATTAACACCGGGATCCCGACCGTCGTTCCAGACCACCAAATCAGCAGAGAGGCAATTCTTTCCATTGTTCCATTTGTTTATGAAGAAATGGACGCTTTGTTTGAAGAGGCCCTGCCAAATTGCCAGGTGGTGCGCTGGAACCCCTATTCCTGTGATTTGGCCCCCAGGATTGGCGGAAAGGATGTGGGCATCAGGAAGATGCTGGAATACTTTGAAATCAGCATGGAAGAGACACTGGCAATTGGGGATGGCGGCAATGACGTCAGCATGCTCAAAGCGGTAGGGGTCGGAGTTGCGGTTGGGAATGCCCGCCCTGAGGCCATCGAGGCTGCCGATTATTTGGCGCCTGATGTTGATGATGACGCCATCCTGAAAACTTTCCAACAGTTTGGTTTGATCTGAGAGGTCAAGCTGGAATTGTTCTATTACAATTGAGCTATGAAAATCATTCACAATATTTCCCAATGTGTAAGCATGGCCGGTGGGCCGCGGCGCGGAAAGGCGATGGCCGAAGCCGGCATTATCACCCAAGCCGCAGTCCTGATCGATGGAGAAAGCATCCAGGAAGTCGGTCCCTCCGAAGAACTGTTGCATAAACACCCGCTGGCAGAGCGGATTGACGCCGGGAACAAAGCGGTTGTACCCGGCTTTGTCGACCCGCATACCCACTTGATTTGGGCGGGAGACCGCTCCAACGAGTTCGAAATGCGCCTGCAGGGCAGGACGTACATGGAAATCATGGCGGCAGGTGGGGGCATTTTGGCGACGCTCACGGCCACCCGTAAAGCCAGTTTGGAAGAGCTGGTGGCGCAGTCGCTTGAACGCGCTTTGCGAGCCTTCAGCTACGGGACGACCACCATGGAAGCCAAAACAGGCTATGGGCTTGACCTTGAAACTGAGTTCAAGCAGTTGGAAGCGATTTTGGTCTTGAACAAAATTGGACCGCTGGAAGTTGTGCCCACCTACATGGGCGCGCACGCCATCCCCCAGGAATATAAAGGGGATACCGCGGGGTACACCAACTGGCTGAGTGAAGTCGGGCTGCCCGAAACCAAGAACTGGTGGCTGCAGCACGCGGGCGGTCAGCCGCTACCCTTTGTGGACGTTTTCTGCGAAAAAGGTGTCTTTGAAATCAAGGAGACCCGCCAAATCTTGGAGCGAAGTTTGGAATTAGGCTTCCCCATCAAACTACACGCCGATGAATTTGAGAATCTGGGTGGTGCCAGCCTGGCGGCAGATCTAGGCGCGGTCTCAGCTGACCATTTGGTAAAGACATCCATGGAAGATATTCAAAGGCTGGGAGAGTCAGAAACTGTCGCGGTTTCTTTGCCGGGCACGCCTTTTGGCTTGGGACAAACTGAATACACACCAGCCAGAGCTATCATTGAGGCGGGAGGCTATTTGGCCCTGGCAACCGATTTGAACCCCGGCACCACCTGGAACGAATCCATGCAATTTATCCAAGCGCTTTCCTGCCGTTACCTCAAGCTGACCCCGGCCGAGGCCTTGACCGGCTCAACCATCAACTCAGCCAAAGCGATTTTGAGAGATCAAGTGATTGGGTCGATTGAACCAGGTAAACAGGCTGATTTGCTGATCCTGGCCACGGATGACTACCGAAATCTCAGCTACCGTTACGGCACCAATTTGGTTTCGATTGTGGTCAAGAAAGGTATCCTGTATCCTAACCGGGATGTCTGACCCTTGAGGACCTGAGATGATCGATCTTGAATTTCAGCGTCAGCTGATCAATCTATTAATAATCGTTTTTGCAGCCGTAGCGATCGGTTTTGTCTTGCGAAAATTTCTGAAACTAGCCTGGAGGGTAACCAGGATCATCATTCTGATCCTAATTTTGCTACTCCTGTTGGCAAACGGGATGGGTTGGATCCAATTGCCAACCTTTTAGAGGGAGAGTTTGATGATCACTGTTGAAGAAGCAAAAAGCTGGTATGAAGGCGCAGATGAAGTGCATAGTTTTGAGCACGTTTTGCGGGTCAAAGCCATGGCGGAGCGCATTGGCCGGGTGGAAGGGGCGGACCTGAAAATCATTGAGGCGGCCGCCTACCTGCACGATTCCCGCGGTGCCAGCCCTGCTGAGGGTGGAAAAGAGCGAAAAGAACACCATATTGCCTCAGCTGAATTTGCTGGAGAGATTTTGGCAAGCAAAGGCTGGTCACAGGAAAGAATTGAAGCCGTTCAGCATTGCATCCGTGCTCATCGCTTTCGCCACAATGGCGAGCGCCCCGAAAGCCTGGAAGCGCAGTGCTTGTTCGACGCGGATAAATTAGACGTCTTGGGCGCGGTGGGGGCTGCCCGGACCATCGCCTATGCTGTTCTCGCGGGACAGCCGGTTTATGCCCAACCCTCACAACACTTCCTGGAAACCGGTGAAAAAGAGCCGGGAGAACCCCACAGTTCTTATCACGAGTACATTTTCAAACTCAGGAAGGTCAAAGACCAGCTTTTTACCAGAACTGGCAGGGCCATCGCGCAGGAAAGACACCTTTTCCTCGAGCGCTTTTATGAGCAGCTGATCGCTGAATACCGCGGCGAGCGCTGATCAGGCAGTTATCTATTGCTCGTGCCGGTGTCCCCGCCGTTAAACGAATGAACAGCCTCCTAGCCCTCTGTTCTCGCCGGTCTCCAGACCGCGCGAGGGTTTTGACCGACAGGTCTCTTCTTTTATGACCCGATCGAATATGGAGAAATGATTTCCCTTGTAGCGACAAGCCCCTGTGCCTTTCCAGGAAAACCTGTAAATAGGGGAAACGCTGTAGTTTTCCCCCACGAAAGAAAAAACATTGGAGACCTAAAGGTCAAGCCCCGTGCTCGGTGAGGACACCGGCACGATCAAATAACATCCACGTGCTCGGTCTGGAGTCCCCGTTGAAAACCGACGGGGCAGGCCGGAACGAGCAATATCGGAGACTGGCATGAGCATTGGTAACATAAACAAACAACCCTTCAATGAAGGGTCGTTTTATATTCATAAAGCTTGCTAACCTTTACTTCGTTGCGCAGGCGATGCAAGGGTCAAAGGCGCGTACAACCCGGCCAACCGCCCGGGCAAGCTCATTGCTGATACCTTCGGGACCGACATAACGTTTGGCCGCAACCATCAGTGCCCGGCGGATGGCCAGCATATTGTGCAC
>JAQVUC010000081.1 GCA_028699715.1 Anaerolineaceae bacterium
GATCTTAAAGTGGATGAACATAAAAACCCTGCTACGCTCGTAGATATTCGAGAGTCTAATCTTTCGGACGCGGGTTCGATTCCCGCCATCTCCACCTAAGGCCTCTAAGCGAGGCCTTTTATTTTTGGAGGAGATCCTTAAGAGAAGCTTCGTCAAGGATGGGAATGCCTAACTCAAGCGCTTTTGTGTACTTTGAACCCGGATTCTCGCCCAAGAGCAGGTAACTGGTTTTTTTGCTTACGGAAGAAAGCACCTTGCCTCCGTGTTCTTTGATCAAATCTTCTGCTTGCTCTCGGGTAAGGTTGGGCAGGGTGCCGGTGATCACAAAACTTAAACCAGTCAGGCTACCGTTTGTTTTTTCTTCCGCCGGAAGGCTTTCAGGCCATAGACCAGCTTTTTTGAAATTTTGGAGCAGCTGTTGATTGTCCCATTCCCTGAACCAGGAGACAATGTCATCAGCCACAATCTCACCAATCCCTTCAATTTGCTGCAGCTCTTCCGGGCTGGCCTTTGAAAACTGATCGAGGTTTTGGTAGGTCTTAGAAAGCTTCTCAGCCGCTACTTCACCAACACCTCTGATGCACAAGGCTGTGATTAATCGAGCCAGGCTTTGATTTTTGGAGGCTTGGATGGCATCGATCACGTTTTGAGCCTTTTTGGGACCAAATTTTTCCAACCCGACCAGATCGGAAACTTCCAAAGAGTAAAGGTCGGCAGCTGATTTGATCAATTCAGCATCGACCAGTTGTTGAACGATTTGACCACCCAGGCCGACGATGTCCATCGCGGAACGGGAAACGAAATGTTCAATGTTGCGCGATAACTGAGCCGGACAGCTGGAATTGATGCAATACCAGGCCACCATCTCAGGGTCTTTTTCTACTGGAGCCCCGCAAGAGGGACAGGTTTCAGGAGGAATGTAAGTTTCCTGGCTGCCAGTTCTTTTTTCCGGCAGGGAAGCAATGATGTAAGGGATAACTTCACCAGCGCGTTTGACCAAAACCCTGTCCCCGACCCGAATGTCTTTCTCTTCAATAAAGTCAAAGTTGTGCAAGGTGGCTTGTTTTACTACAACCCCGCCGATGTTCACTGGCTCAAGCAGCGCCAAAGGCGTTACGACACCGGTCCTTCCAACATTGACCTGAATGTCCAACAGCGTCGTTTCGACTTCCTGTCCGGGGTACTTGTAAGCCAGGGCTCCCCGGGGGTCTTTGCCTACAACTCCCAAATCTTCAAACAAGCTTTGGTCATTGACTTTGATCACGATGCCATCCGCGTCATAATCCCAGGCATAACGGTTTTGGCCTTGTTCCTGACAGATTTCGATGGCTTCCTGAATAGTTTTTGCTTTCCAGTGGCTTGGGTTTACAGGCAATCCAAAGCCAGCAATGTACTCCAAAATCGCTTCCTGGGAGGCAGGGATGGGATCGCTGGAGCTTACTATTTGGTAAAGATATAGTTTCAGAGGTCTTGAGGCGGTGACAGCCGGATCAAGTTGGCGCAAAGAGCCGGCGGCGGTGTTGCGGGGGTTCAAATAAGGCTTGAGTCCTTTTTCTTCATTTTCCTGGTTGAGCTTTTCAAAATCAGTTTTTGTGATAAAAGCCTCACCTCTGAAAATGATCTTTTCGGGGGCTTGCAAATCAGCCTTAAGCGGTATTCGCAATGGCACCGAGGCGATAGTTTTGATGTTGTCGGTAATGTCCTCTCCAACAAGCCCATCTCCCCGGGTGGCTCCCAGAACCAACAAACCGTTCTCGTAGTGCAATACCACGGTCAGACCATCAAGTTTAGGTTCAAGCAGAAAATCGCATGTTTTTACCCTTGAATCTACTTTTGCAATGCGCTCATACCATTCAATTGTTTCCTGAGGACCGAAGCCATTTGCCAAACTGAGGATCGGGGCTGGGTGCCTGACCTTGCGGAATTTTTCGGACACCTTACTGCCAATGCGTTGGGTGGGTGAATCGGGGGTGATCAGCTCAGGGTGTAAAGCTTCCAATTCTTTCAGACGGTTAAAAAGTTGATCGTATTCGTAATCGCTGATTTCTGGTGTATCCAGGGTGTTATAGAGGTAACTGTGATAATTTATTTTCTGACGAAGCGCGTCTAACTCATGGATGAGGGCAGTGTCTTTGGTCATAAGTCACCTCCGGATTGGACAAAGAAGATAATATCTCCGCTGGGATTCGAACCCAGATTGCTGGCTTCGGAGGCCAGTGCCTTATCCATTAGGCCACGGAGACGTGAGCACTTATTATAATCAGGAACTGCAAAACTGCAAAAAAGATTCATTTCAACCTGGTGAGCATCTCAGGGAACTTTTCAACCAGATCCCTGCGAATATTCACCTCAAACCTGATCGCGTCCTTCTCAAAACGGGGCAGGATGTGAAAGTGAAGGTGATAAACCGTTTGGGCAGTGTGCGGTCCGGAATTATTAAAAATCTGGATGCTGTCGATGCCAAGCTTTTCCGCGTATAGTAAACAAACCTGATGAATGGTCTCTGTTACCTCCATCAGCACAGCTTTTGGGATGTCAAACATGTTTTCATAATGAACTTTGGGGATCACCAGGGTGTGATAGGGAGAGACAGGATTGTTGTCTAAAAAAGCCAGGCAAGTCTCGTTTTCAAGGACCAGGTTTGCTGATATTTTCTTTTCAGCTATGGCGCAGAAAATGCAGTTTTCCATAAATCTCCCTTATGAGAAGTTTAATTTTGTTCGTTTTACCAGACAGTCAGCCGGATCGATCTCCAAAAGTTGAAGCAAGTCATCTGGTCTGGCATTCGCGTTTGGCGAGGAGGAAAGCCTGATGAAAGATTGGTCTCCATCAGGTGATTCTGATTGGAATGAGTAATCCAAAATCATCGGTTTGAGGTCAATGGTCTTTTTTCTCTTGATGATTTCAATTTTTTCACCTGTAAGCAAAGCCTGGAATCTATTCTTGAAAGTTTCCAAGCCGGGATCGGCTGGGATACTGATCAGGTAATCGCTTGAAACAAGGGATGCCTGGAGCGATGGAAGAGCGTTATCCACCATTTGAACTTCCAAAACTTTAATGTCATCTGGCAGGGCTTCGTTCAACTTTTTCCCGATTATTTCAGTATCTATGGGTTGATCCAGCCAAATATCGAGTATTTCTGCCTCACTGATGAATCCGAGAGGCAAAGCGCTGGCAAGGTTGATGCGAATTCGCTTGTTGAAACCTTGGGTGTGCCGAATTGGCAATTCAGTTCTGCGCAAGGCACGTTCAAACAGATTTTGGGTGTCAATGTGTCCCAGGAAGCGTAAATTACCACTCTTTGAGTATTTGACACGAATACGGATCGGTGTATCGTTCATGGGCAACCCCAATAACTAATGTTATTGTCAGGTCTTGTTTCCCCGAAAGCGTCCAGGATGCCACAAGCATAGCAGGTGTTGCGGCAATCAGGGCGTGTTCGTCCGCGCAAACTCCACTGCAAGTCCTGTTTAAGAAAATTCTTTTTCACGCCGATGTCAATGTGGTCCCAGGGCAAAATTTCGTCCAAACCTCGTTCCCGATAAGCATAAAAATCTGGATCAACTCCGGTGCTTTCAAAAGCCTCTCTCCAGATTGGCAGGTTTTCACGCTCACCCCAGGCGTCAAACTTTGCTCCATTTTTCCAGGCTCGATAGATGACCGGGCCCAGACGGCGATCCCCCCTCGAAAGCCAGGTTTCCAAAAGGGAGGAATCCGGGATGTTGTAGGACATTTTTATGCCTGCTTTGCGCGTTCCAGCCTTAAGATAATCAATTTTTGCTTGTATCGTTTCAGGTGATTCAACAGGCAGCCACTGGAAAGGGGTATGGGGTTTTGGGATCAGGGTGCCAATGCCCAGGTGGACTTTAGCGCTGTTTCCAAGAATACTTTTGCCGATACGTTTTACCTTAATCCCGGCTTCTAGGATAGCTTCCACATCTTCCATTGTCTCTGTAGGCAAACCGATCATGTAATAAAGCTTCAAACTTCGCCAGCCGTGCTCGAAGATCTTTTTGACCGTAAAATAGAAATCCTCTTCGTCCAGGGGTTTGTTGATCACAGCTCTCATGCGCTCTGTGGCAGCTTCCGGAGCCAGGGTAAAGCCTCCGCCAGGTTTAAGTTCCTGCAGTTCATTCATCAGGTCAACTGAAAAAGATTCTATCCGCAATGAGGGCAGACCAAAGGCCAGTTTTTTGTCGTGAAAATTTTCGTGTACTTGTTGAGTCAATTCCAGGATCTGGGTATGATCTGAAGAAGAGAGCGAAAGCAGGCCAACTTCTTCGTAGCCGGTGGATTTCAAGGCGTTTTTGATGGTAGGGATCAGTTGATCTACACTGCGTTGACGGACAGGCCGGTTGACCATGCCCGCGTGGCAAAAACGGCAGCCTCTGGTGCAGCCTCGCATGATTTCGATCGACATGCGGTCATGCACGATTTCAACATTGGGAACCAGGAATTTTTCAGGATGAGGAGGCAAAACCGGAACAATTCGTTTGGTGATCTTTGCCGGTATATCTGCCCGCAAAGGCCTGATTGCTTCAATGGTGCCATCCTGTAAATAGTCGACTTCGTACAAAGAAGGCACGTAAACTCCAGGAAATTTTGCCAGTTGGAACAACAGCTCTTGTCTTGAACCGTTGTTGGCTTTCCATGCCTTATACAGGTGAGAAATTTCAAGCGAAACCTCTTCCCCTTCTCCAATCACAAAAGCGTCAAAGAAATCGGCCATCGGCTCGGCGTTGAAGCAGGCCTGTCCGCCACCCAAAATGAGAGGATCATTTTCAGTACGATGGGAAACATAAGCTTCGATCCCGGAGAGTTCCAAGATGTTGAGTACATTTGTGTAAATGGATTCGTAGGGTAATGTGAAACCCAGAATGTCAAATTCTTTTAAAGCTTTTTTAGACTCCAACGAAAAGAGGGGCAGATCATGTTCCCGCAATTGCGCTTCCATGTCGATCCAGGGGGCAAAACTCCGTTCCGCCAGGATATCGGGCTCAGCGTTGAGGATTTGATAAAGCATGGCCAGACCTAGATTGGTTTGACCAATATCGTAAATATCAGGGAAGATCAGGCACCAACGCAGCGGAGTTGACCCCCAATCTTTTTCGATCTGGTTGTGTTCACCGCCAACGTATCGTCCTGGTTTTTCAACATGATAAAGTATTTTCTCGATCAGACTGTTCATTATTGTTATTAAAATCGCCTTAGCTGTAAATTTCTTTTGTAAAGTCGTAATTGTATAAGTTTGGGAACTCTTTTTCAAATATTTCCTGTAATTTTTGAATGTCTCTGTTCAGAATCTGGCTATTTGCTCGGAGGATGCCCACTTCAAGTCCAATGAGTTGATGAGCGTCCTGGTGGTCGGTCTCAATCACAGAAAGGTTCAGTTTTCTGAGACGGTTGAGCAGGGCTGACAGAATCGCGCGTTTTTCTTTCAAACTGTCACAATGATCAATTCGGAATTTGAGTGTGCAGAGGGCAAAAGGCATAAAGCAATCAATCGACCCTTCTGACAGGGTTTACCAAAGTCCCCAAACCGTCGATGTGAACATTTACCACGTCTCCATTGTTGAGGGGTCCAACCCCAGCGGGAGTCCCTGTTAGGATGACATCACCCGGCTCGAGCGTCATGATGGAACTGATGAAAACAAGCAGTTGCTCAGGTTTGAAAAGCATGTCCTTGGTCGAACCCATCTGCCGCAAGGCATTGTTAACATGGCAGCTGATCATGGCGTCGCTTGGGTCAAAATCGGTATCGATCCAGGGTCCCATGGGGCAAAAAGAGTCAAAACCTTTG
>JAQVUC010000082.1:0-2089 GCA_028699715.1 Anaerolineaceae bacterium
GAGGCACCTTTCCTTTATGTCAAGCATGAATATAGTTTTGAATCGCTTACCCACTCCCTTAAATCCCAGACTTTTAGCGTTAGTTCACAGAAAAAAAACGTCAGGGGCAAGAAAATCAGCACCAACACAGCACTTAACCTGACGACCCCTTTGTTAGGCGCTCATCAAATTGAAAATGGTGTGACAGCTATCGCGGCCTTGGATCAACTTCGGCTCAAAGGGCTAAAAATCAACCGGAAAAGCATTCAAAATGGCTTTTTGAAGGTTCATTGGCCAGCTCGCTTCGAAATCCTACGGGAGCAGCCTCCCATTGTGATTGACTCGGCTCACAACGGTGATTCAATGCAAAAATTAGTGCGTTCGATTGACGAGTATTTTCCAGATTGGCCTTTTATTCTCGTTTTCGGTGCCTCCGCTGACAAATCAATGGATGACATGTTGAACGCGATTTTGCCTCGTTGTGAACTGATCATCACCACTCAATCCATACATCCGCGTGCGGCTTCTCCTGAAGAATTAAAAGTCTTGGTCGAGAAATTTAACATTCCGGTCATGGCCCTTGCTCCTGCTGAAAATGCCCTTGCGAAAGCCATTGAATTGGCAGGGCAAACTAAAGGTATACTGGTTACCGGAAGCATTTTCATCGCGGCAGCGGCCAAGGTGATTTGGCCTCAAATACATGGACTATAGGAATGAAGTGGCATATTCAAGACGATTTACAAATGATTTTGACCAGGATTACCAGAGAGACTATGACTCAAAGGTTTCTACTCTCTTTTTAACCAAAAACCGCACAGCAGCAAAAGAACCAAAATTCACTGCCCCATTGGTGATTTTATACAACGAACCGCTCTTGCCAATGGCAGCCACCCGACTCTATGATGAAACCGAAGTCAGCGACCCCGACCTGGTGAAGGATGCCATCGAGAATCGGAAAACCCTCATCAGCTGTTATCCGCTTTTCGATAGTGTTTCTGAACCCGACATAGATTCGATCTGGCAGATCGGGGTCGAAATGGCCTTTGGTAAGGAAATTGATTTTTCTGACCGGCTGGATGAAGATGAAGAAGATATTTTTATTGAATCCCGCCGTAGAGTGCGCATCCTCAGGATCTTCAAAAAAGAAAATAGTTTTATGGCAGATGTCGAAGTCGTGAATCAGCCTGCCCGCCGTACCAACGAAGTCAAAAGTGAAATCCGTTCTGCCAAGATCAGCCTGGCCAAATATGCTTCTTTACCTTCCCATATTGATGGGCAAATTCTATCTTTAGCGGAAGAAATCAATCATGCCGGAAAGCTTGCTGATTTCATTGGCATCAATTTAATAATAAATTACGAAGAGCGCATGCAACTTCTCCAGGAAGTGGATGACCTTGCCCGCCTGAAGTTGGTACACTCAAAAATGGTAGCCCAAATCCGGATGCTGGAACTGGATATGAAAGTGATCACCAGTATCCACGAGGATTTTGACAAAAACCAACGGGAAGTTGTCCTCAGGGAGCACATCAACCGCTTACAGGTCGAGCTGAACAGAGGCAAATCAGCTGATCCTGACATCTCCAGGCTGGAAGAACAACTCGAAAAAACAAGCCTGCCGGAAGAAGTCTACAAAACAGCCATCAAAGAACTTGACCGGTTGCGTTCCTCCGCCCCTCTTTCACCAGAGAACGGGATCATTTCCAATTACCTGCACTACTTGTTAGACCTCCCCTGGACGACCGAAACCGAAGATGATCTGGATATCTGCAAAGCCAGAGAAATATTAGATAAAAACCATTACGGACTCAAAAAAGCCAAAGACCGGATCATCGAATTCCTGGCTGTCAAGAGCCTGAGACCAAAAAAGAATCGTTTGCCGATCCTTTGCTTTGTGGGTCCTCCTGGAACCGGGAAAACCTCGCTGGGGCAATCAATTGCTGAAGCTATGAATCGTAAGTTTGTACGTATGTCCCTTGGCGGAGTACATGACGAAGCCGAAATCCGGGGTCACCGCAGAACCTACATCGGCGCCTTGCCCGGCCGGATATTGCAGACCATGGCCAAAGCCGGTGTGGTCAATCCACTTTTCATGCTGGATGAAGTTGACAAA
>JAQVUC010000082.1:2099-5787 GCA_028699715.1 Anaerolineaceae bacterium
ACAAACTCAACGCTGATTTTCATGGCGACCCCTCTGCCGCTCTGTTGGAGGTGCTTGATCCGGAGCAAAACAACTCTTTCTCGGATCATTACCTGGAAGTTCCTTATGACCTCTCCAAGGTGTTCTTTATCACCACGGCTAACACCATCGCCACCATCCCCCCGGCTTTGATGGACCGTATGGAATTGATTGAATTCCCGGGCTACATTGAAGAAGACAAAATCATCATCGCCCGCCAATTTCTGATTCCAAATCAATTGCTGGAGAACGGACTGGACGAAGAAAAGATCAATTTCACGGATGATGCCCTCAAGTTGATTATCGCCAGCTACACCTATGAAGCGGGAGTGCGAAATCTCGAACGCCAGATTGGCGCGGTGCTACGAAAAATTGCCACAAGCAAATCGGAGGGGAATGCGATCCCGGAGACAATTGATGACCAGCTGGTCAGCCAGCTCTTGGGTCCGGTGGAATTCTTCCCAATGACAGCGGAAGCAAAAGATGAGATTGGGGTTTCAACCGCCATTGCCTGGACAGAAAACGGGGGTGAAATCATGCCCGTTGAGGTTTTGGTTGTGGCAGGCAAAGGCAACTTGCAAATCACCGGACAAATTGGCGAAATCATGCAGGAATCTGCTCAGGCAGCCCTAAGCTATCTCAAATCAAAACAGGCAATATTCGAAATCCCGGATGACTTTTTCGAAGAAACGGACATCCATATCCACGTTCCCGAAGGAGCCATCCCCAAAGACGGCCCCAGCGCGGGCATTACCCTGGCCACAGCCCTGATTTCAGCCACCCTTGGAATGCCGGTTAAACACGATGTTGCCATGACGGGTGAAATCACCTTGCGCGGCCGGGTATTGCAGATTGGTGGGATCCGGGAAAAAGTGTTGGCCGCTCACAGATCGGGCATCAAAACCGTTATCATTCCTTCCAAAAATGAGAAGGATTTAGTGGATGTACCCCAACCAATCCGTGAAGGTCTGGAGATCGTTTTGGTGGACCATATGGACGAAGTTCTTCGGAAATCAATTCCCGGAGAGTTAAAATTTCACAACCACCTCAAAGATTCCAGGCAGAGCAACCGCCGCAAATCAAGCAAGAAAACCGATGACTCAAAAATCACTCCTGTGAAATCTGAGTGATTATTATTCAATAACCTTTAAGCAAAAAAACTGCCTGTTGGCAGTTTTTTTGCTGTGAAGAAAGTATTTTTATTCTTCAGTTTCTTCAGGCTTCAAGGAGTTGATCCCATTTTCCACCTGAGCAAGAATTCTTTCCAACTCTCGTTCCAGACCAGCAAGCGTGTCCACCACATAGCGGTCAGCGTCATGCTGAGATTGCTCAGCATCAAGCTCTGCCTGTCGAATGATATCGTCTGCCTTTGACTGGGCGGACTGATAAACATCAGATTTTTCCACCATCCGCTCGCTTTTCTCTCTGGCGATCGAGACGGTTCGGTTGGCCTCTTCCTGTGCCTGAGCCAGGATGCGGTCTTTTTGGGCGATAACTTGCTGGGCCTTTTTGATTTCATCCGGTATGGAAATGCGCATTTGGTCGATGATATCCATGAACGCATTTTCATCCACAACAACATTCCTTGATAGGGGAATTGGTTTACTGTTATTGAATAACTCTTCCAAACGATCAACCAGGTGCAGAATATCCATAATCTTCTCCCAAACGTAGCAACTTAAGCAAAGTGTAACACTATTTTAACACGTACCTAAGAAGAATTACAGAGGCTGATCGGCCCCTGAATTCAACTCCCGGTATCGGGCAATTAAAGCCTGGTTCACATGAGGCGGAACCATGCTTGAAACATCGCCGCCCAAGGAAGCAATCTCTTTCACAGTCGAAGAAGACAAAAAGGTGTTTTCTTCAGAAGTAATTAAGGCGATTGTATCGATCTCTTTATTGAGACGGGTGTTGGCCAAGGCCATCCTGAATTCATACTCGAAATCAGAAAAAACTCTCAGACCGCGAACAATGGCATCAGCGCCTATCTGGTCCGCGAAGGCCACCGTCAATCCGGAGTAAGCAACTACTTTTATGTTCTTTGCCCCATACAGGGCTTCTTGAACCAACCTGATCCTGGTTTCTGGATTGAACAGCAAAGACTTTAAAGGTCTGTCATAGACCGCCACAACTACCTCATCAAACAAATTGGCGGCTCTATGCGCGATATCGAGATGCCCATAATGGACAGGGTCAAAAGTGCCGGGAAAAAGTACTTTAGCCATCTAACTCACATCTCCTGCTCCATCGGTTTGAGGCCAGAATCTGACCAGGGCTTCTTTCAAAGACATGTTTTCGACCTTTTCCAAATCCGGATCTTCTTCCAGGACTCTTTCAGCGATGTCCCGGGCTTCTTTGATCAGCGGCAGGTCAGCCAAACTGGCCATTTTCAGATCAATAGCGCCGGCTTGCCTGGTACCCAGAAAGTCGCCCGGACCGCGCTGCTCAAGGTCAACTTCCGCCAGTTTGAAACCGTCATCGGTCTCAGTCATGACCTGCAAACGCACATTCTCACTCGTATTATCGCTATCCGGGATCAGAAAACAATAGGATTGGGCATCACCCCGGCCAACCCGTCCTCTGAACTGGTGAAGTTGAGACAAACCAAAGTGATTAGCTCCTTCAATCACCATCACCGTGGCATTGGGGATGTCCACGCCAACTTCAACCACCGAAGTAGAAACCAAAATGTCGAATTTTCTTTCTCTAAATTCCAGCATGACCTGGTCTTTTTCAGACGGTCTCATCCGTCCGTGAACCAGACCCACTTTCAGGTCCGGGAAGATTTCCTGTTGCAGCCTCACTTGTTCATCCACAGCAGCCTTAATCTCTTCATTTTCGCCAGCTTCAACCAAAGGATAGATGATGAAGGCCTGATAGCCTTTTTCGACTTGTATGCGAATATTGTTATAAACCCGCTCCCTTTCGGTTGGGAAAGCGATCACCGTCTGGATGGGGATCCTGCCTGCCGGCAATTCATCCATGATGCTGACATCCAGATCGCCAAAAATCGTAAACTGCAGCGACCTTGGGATCGGTGTGGCAGTCATGACCAGCAGATGTGGGTTATCGCCCTTGTTGCGTAAGGCCGCTCTTTGGGCCACCCCAAAGCGATGCTGTTCATCAACCACAACCATTTGCAAGTTCTGAAAAGTCACCGGATCTTCGATCAAAGCGTGCGTGCCAATCAGAAGCTTTACATAACCAGATTCCAAACCTGCAAAGATTTCATTGCGGTCGCCCTGATTGGTATCTCCGGTCAGAAGCCTAACCTGTCCTTCTTCCAAAAAAGCCGGTTTATCCTGCTGGTTTGTTGTCAGCAGACCCTTGATGGTTTGATAATGTTGTTCAGCCAAAATCCCTGTAGGTGCCATCAAAGCAGCTTGCGCACCGGACTGGATCACCATAGCCATGCCCAGAACCGCCACAATGGTTTTACCTGACCCCACGTCACCCTGTAAAAGGCGATTCATGGGATGAGATTTTGCCAAATCGCCGCGGATTTCATCTATCGAACGCTTCTGTGCGTCCGTTAGCGGATAGGGCAGCGATGCCAGCCATTCTTCCAGCCATTCGACGCTGACAAAGTAGGGATGTCCTTCCAATTGCTGCCATTGGCGTTTCTGCTGCAGGATACCCAATTGCAGGAGGAAAATTTCATCGAAAG
>JAQVUC010000083.1 GCA_028699715.1 Anaerolineaceae bacterium
ATGCTATTGCGTCAGGATGAACCGATCAATTACGTTTTGGGCACGGGTGAGTCCCATTCGGTGCGCGACTTTTTGGATGAAGCGTTTGGTTATGCCGATCTCGATTGGAAAAAGTATGTGGAAAGTGACCCGCGTTACTTCCGACCCACAGAAGTCGATTATCTGCTGGCGGATCCAACCAAAGCGAATGAAATCTTAGGATGGAAACCAAAAATAAAGTTCCATGAACTTGTACGCATCATGATCGACGCTGACATGGAACTGCTTGGTTTGCAATCCCCTGGCGAAGGTCGGGAAATCATTGATGAAAAGTTTAATGGCTGGCATCGTTGGGATGATCAGGTCATTACGATGGATAAGTGATAAACATTTCACTTTTATAGTAGAATAAAAAGACGGAGTAGTAGTTTTTTATCGGATCTGTCAGAGAAGGGCAGTTGCTGCGAAGCCCACAGAAACCAAAAGACGAAGTCGCCGGCAAAAACTGGAAGAAGAAATCAAACAGAGAGTAGAACTTCCCGGGAGAGCCCGTTAGCGCTCAACCCAAGTGCGGTCAGTTGACCGAATCGAGGTGGTACCACGGAATGAACTTTCGCCCTCACGAGCGCGGAAGTTTTTTTATATTTAGGACATATTTTAGAGGTGAAGATGACAGAACTACCAAAAGCATATGATTTCAAAGAATACGAAGAGGGCATTTACCAAGAGTGGGAGCAAAAAGGTTATTTCAAGCCAACCAATGATCCCAATTCGTCCGGACATGACCCTAGCGTTGAACCTTTTGTGATCGTTATCCCACCTCCCAATGTTACCGGAGCGCTGCACTTGGGACATCCGATGTTTGTGACGACGGAAGACATCATGGTGCGTTATCACCGCATGAAAGGCGAGCCAACCCTTTGGGTACCGGGCACTGATCATGCCGGCACTGCTACCCAGCTGCAAGTCGAAAAGAAACTTCAAAGTGAAGGCACATCGCGGGAAGAAGTGGGTAGAGAGGCTTTTGAGAAACGCGTCTGGGAGTGGAAAGAAAAGTACGGGGGTGAAATCACCTCCCAATTGCGCCGGCTTGGGGCTTCTTGTGACTGGTCCAGGGAGAGATTCACTCTTGATGATGGTTTGTCCAAGGCGGTCCGTGAAGCCTTTGTCCAGTTGTATGAAAAAGGACTGGTCTATCAGGGTCCTCGCATGATCAACTGGTCTCCCGGCCTTCAGACTGCGGTTTCGGACCTGGAGGTGGAGTATTCTGAAGAAGAGGGCAAACTTTACTATTTCAAATACGTCTTGGCGGATGGCTCAGGCGAGTATTTGCCAGTGGCCACCACCCGCCCGGAGACCATCCCTGGTGACACCGGAGTAGCTGTGCATCCGGAGGATGAGCGTTATAGCAAATTTGTGGGCAAAGAAGTGTTGGTGCCTGTGCTGGGGCGCAAGATCCGTGTAGTGGCCGATGAGTATGTCACCAGGGAATTTGGCACTGGCGCGCTTAAAATCACCCCTGGGCATGACCCCCATGACTATGAGATCGGTGAACGGCACCACCTTGAGCTGATCAACATCATGAACAAAAATGCCACGCTGAATGAAAACACGGGACCTTATGCCGGTATGGACCGATTCAAAGCCCGGAAACAAATCTGGGCTGATATGCAGGAAGCTGGTTTGGTTCTGAAGGAAGAACCCTATCTGATGAAAGTACCCCGCTCTCAACGGGGCGGTGAAATCATTGAGCCCTTGGTTTCAAGCCAGTGGTTCATCAAAATGGACAGCCTGGCAGCCAAGGCAGCCGAAGCTGTGCGCCAGGGTGAGATCACCTTTGTGCCGGAGAGATTTACCAAAGTATTCCTCAATTGGATGGAAAATATCCAGGACTGGTGCATCAGCCGACAGCTCTGGTGGGGTCACCGCATCCCGGTCTGGTATTGCGACGAATGTCATGAAACCATTGTTTCACGCGAGGACCCCAGCTCTTGTCCCAAATGCGGTTCCACTGCACTGCGGCAGGACCCCGATGTGCTGGATACCTGGTTTTCCTCTGGATTATGGCCTTTTTCAGTTTTTGGCTGGCCTGAAAACACACCCGACTTCCAGTATTTTTACCCGACCAGTGTCATGGAGACAGGCTATGACATCATCTTCTTCTGGGTGGCTCGCATGGTCATGGATGGACTGGAGTTCACTGGCAAAGTGCCCTTCCACACTGTTTATTTGCATGGCATGATCCGGGACGATAAAGGCCAGAAGATGAGCAAGACCAAGAACAACGTGATCGATCCTTTGGTGCTCATGGATGAATACGGTACGGATGCTCTCAGGTTTACCCTGGTTGTGGGCTCAAGCCCAGGCAATGACCAAAACGTGGGTGTCAAGAAAGTTGAGGCAAATCGTAACTTTGCCAACAAGGTATGGAATATTGGAAGATTTGTGATCAGTGCCATTAATCGAATCGAAGAACCTGCCTTGGAATCCATCCAATGGACTTTGGCAGACTCATGGATCTGGGCGCGTACCCGCCAAACTGTGAATGCGGTGAATGATTTGTTCGAAAACTACCAGTTTGGTGAGGCTGGCCGGCAGGTTTATGAATTCCTGTGGAATGACTTTGCTGATTGGTACCTTGAAGCCTCCAAACGTCAATTGGCTGAGGGCGCTAACCGGGCAGCCCGTACTGCCACACTACTGGCAAATGTACTGGACCTGATGCTGCGTCTATTGCATCCCTTCACACCTTTTGTCACCGAAGCCCTGTGGGGTTACCTAAAGGCAGCCTGTCAGGAAAATGGTTTGGTCTACAAACCAATTGAAGGTTGGGAAGAGCACCTAATCGTTGGGCGCTGGCCAGAGCGTATGCCGCACGAAGCCTGGGAAACAGACGCGATCAAGGACTTTGAGTTAGTCCAGGAAATTGTCCGCTCCATTCGAAACCTGCGTTCTGAATACAAAATTGAACCCAACAAATCTTTAGAAGCGCTTTTTGTGAGTGAAAGTAGGGCTGATTTCGTTGAAAAAAATAAACACTTGCTTGTGGATTTGGCAGGTTTGGATGAGCAATCCCTAACCGTTCACACAACCAAGCCTGAAACCGAAGGGCTAACCGCACTGGTAGTCGAAGACATAGAAATATTTCTTAGCATGACCGCAGATGGTGACGATCAGGCTGACCGTGAAAGGCTGGAAAAAGAACTGGCCGAGGCTGAAAGCCAAATTGCAAGGCTCGAAAAATTACTGGCATCGCCCTTTGCCCAAAAAGCTCCCGCTCAAGTAGTTGAGGCGGAGAGAGAAAAACTGGCAGGCTATAAAAGCAGCGCTGAAAAGCTGCGGGAACGCCTGGGATAACTTGACCGACTTAAAAGACAAACCCCGCATTTCGCGGGGTTTGTTGTTATGTTCTTAGCCGTTGAGCCTTTGTTTTTCCAGATTGATTATCCTCTTGAGAATGCTAATAGAAACGGCGTAAGTCGAATCCATCCCAAAGTAGGACAGACCGCCAGCACCCAGGTTTTTACCCTTGGTATAAGGCGTGTCTGATACGTAGTGCAATATGCCCAGATCAAAGGGTAATTTACTCAGAGAAACGATTTGGTTGATTGGGTAACGCTGCGGGCGGGAGAGCTCGTAAATAGCTGAAAGGTAAGGACCGGCTTCCATTTCTATGTCGGTATAGCCTTCCCGATAAATGACATCCATGATGGTCTTGTTCTGTAAGAAAGTACCCAATACCGTCACTGATTTCTGATTGTCCAGAACGGTACCAAAAATCAAATGGGGGGCAATGTCCTGGGCGTTGATGCTGTTTGGAAAAATGTAGGTATTGTAAGAGTGCTCGTCGTAAACAACTTCCGGGATGATCACGTCACCCTTGACACCATTCAAACTAGCGGCCTTGCCCATAATGTAGATACCAAGTATTTTGGGAACATTTTCCGCGATTTTGGTCAAAAGGTTGTAAGCGGCCACGCCCAAAGGATAGTCAATGTTCAGGATCAGAGCGTCACTCTTTTTGAGAAATTCCAATGAGGGGTCACCATTTGAAGGAGCCAGACGCTGATCAATACTGCTTGTGTCTAATTTGGATAATTCGATAACATTCGCTTCTACATCGAAGGCGTGCATGCTTGGAAAACGATTGATGCCCCGGGCTTGCTCAAATCTGACTTGATCATCGCAAAGGGGGCAGCCCTTTTCTGTCGCAAGATACTTCTTCATTGCGTAATAGTAAAAATTTTCCGGGCTTGAGTTCTTTTTCTGGCGGTTGATCTCATTCCATTCTGCTTCAAGGATTGGTTCATTGTTGTGGATGAAGTCCAGAAGCAGCTCTTTTTTACCCAGGGCGTATCCGGAAAGCAGGTTGGTCAGGCTGTGCGTGTTTGAAGAGACGAAGTAAATTGGTCTCTGGCTGATAATTGGGGATTGTTCCTGGATATTGGCCCACCAGTTGACAGTCGCCTTACGATAATCGTTCAGAGACCCGCTGAGCAATTGAATTGTAAAATTTGCCTTGTGAGATCTGAAAATGTTCATTGTTTCGGTAAAACTATCACCCAAAATTGTATAGAGCCGGGCGAGATCGTCTTGCGAGAGATGTAATTGCTGACCTAATTGTGTAAAGGCTTCCGGATTGGAAGGTTGGGCTTCAAGGATGAGTTCAAGATCGAGCGTGTTGAGGATGGAGTGAAGCTTGTTCCACTCAATTTGTAAGGCGGTCAGACAGGGGACAACGTCGTCGATATCAGAACGGGAGGCAACAAAACAGGCCATACGGTTGACACCGTCAAAATAACACTTTCTTCTTCTTGCTTTGGCGGAAACTTCCTGCCAGGATTCAATGTCAGCATAGCCATGCTCCGCAAAACTGGCAGAAGATTGGCCCAGGATCACATGTTGTACATGCACAATTGAAGAAGGAAGCCGTAAAAGTGTGTAGATCAGAGCGGAGGTGTCGGGTTCATCCTCCTTTGCATTCATATGCAATGAGGAGTCTGTTCCGGCGTGGACCTCTTCAAGCGTGCGGATATAAACCTCGTTTGTTGAGCGCAAAAGGGAGTAAATTGTGCGCAAATAGAGGTCAATTTCTTCAGATGAGCGAATAGGTACTGTTCTTTCCATGGTCAAGGCCTTTGTGATTTTTACAAATTCTAACATGGCAGCCTGAATCTTGGGTGTAACGTATAATTGAAACCAGGAGTAAAACATGCTTTATTTGGTTGCAACACCGATCGGGAATTTGGGCGATATCACTTACAGGGCGGTTCAAGTCCTGAAGGCTGTGGATTTGATCGCGAGCGAAGATTCACGCAAAACAAGCATTCTGCTCAAGCATTATGATATCGTCAAGCCCCAAATCGCCATCAACAATTTCAACGAACGCAAAGTCATTCCGAGAATCATAGGAAAGTTAGAGCAGGGGGAGACGATCGCCCTGGTGACTGACGCCGGCACACCAAGTATTTCTGATCCGGGTTATTTACTTACCCATGCAGCTTTGGATGCAGGCATTGAGGTTGTTTCCATTCCAGGTCCTTCCGCCGTTGTCACAGCACTCACGGTAGCGGATCTGCCGCTGCATAGTTTCACTTTCAAGGGCTTTCCTCCGAACAAGGAAGGACCACGCAAGCGTTTTATCGCCATGGAGGCCGAATCTCCACACACCCTGGTTTTTTATGAGAGCCCCTATCGCATCATTGCTTTCTTGAAGAATTGCCAGGAAGTGTTGGGGGATCGCAACGCAGTGGTTGCCAACGACATGACCAAGAAGT
>JAQVUC010000084.1 GCA_028699715.1 Anaerolineaceae bacterium
TGTCATTTCGTACAATGACTTTTTTGTCAGTCTGTAGGCAAAATGATCGGCAGCAGTGCGGAAAATGCCAGCATCGCAGATGTTGACAATTTTTCCCTGACGTTCTTCTGGCAGCTGCTTCACAAAGGACTTGATCAGCCACCAGGGGGCAAAAAGATTTAAGTGGAATGATTTTTCCAGGATATCTTCAGTCGTCTTGAGGCCGGAGCCTCGTTTGTAATTGCCGGCATTGTTGATCAGGATGTCAACGGTCCCGAGCTTTTCATTGATCTGATCCATCAGCTGATCAATTTTGGTGGAATCAGAAAGATTAAACTGAAAAATTTCAACTCTCACACCCAAATCAATTGCAGTCTGCTGAACTTCTTCGGCTTGCTCTTTTGAACTATTGAAATGGATAGCCAGATTGCATCCCTGTTCTGCCAAAGCTAATGAAATCGCTTTCCCCAATCTGACCGCACCCCCGGTTACTAACGCAGTTTTGCCTCTCAAGTCCATAGTTTATCCTTTTCCCTCCTTGTCATTCAGCAAGGAAGAGGGTTTGGTTGATGGTAGAATTTTATCATCTAAAAAATCTGAATAAGGCCGCTTTATCGCAGGTTTTAGAAAAGACCTGTCAACTATTATTAATTACAGAGAAACCTAAACATTTGGAGCAGCATGAACAATTCACAGGCGTTGAAACAAGCAGGACAATCCATTTGGTACGACAACATCGAACGCACAATGTTGCGGGATGGCTTCATCGCAAAAATGATCCAGGATGGCAAAATATATGGCATCACTTCCAACCCGAGTATTTTTGAAAACGCGTTGAGCAAGAGTTCAGCCTACAATGACGTTTTGCAATCCATGGCCTGGTCTGGAATGAATCGTGATCAGATTTATTTTGAGTTGATTAAAGAAGATATTCAGGCCGCCGCTGATCTCTTCAGACATGTTTACGTTGAAACTGACGGATTGGATGGCTTGGTTAGCGTAGAAATCGATCCGTTTCTGGCACACGATACTAAAAGGTCAATTGAAGAGGGCAAGGCTCTCTGGGCTCAGATCAACCGCAAGAACCTGATGATCAAGGTCCCTGCCACGAGGGAAGGCATGGAAGTTGTCAGAGAATTGATTTCTGCCGGCATCAACGTTAACGCGACTTTAATCTTTTCCCTTGACCAATATTATCAGGTGATCGATGCCTACCTGCAAGGTTTGGAAGAGCGAGTAGCAGCTGGCGAGAGGGTCGATTCAATCTCCAGTGTGGCATCTTTCTTCATCTCACGCATCGATTCAGCGGTAGATTCGCTGCTTGACCAGAAAATAGCTGAAAGCTCATCAACTTCTACCCAGGCAAGCCAGCTCAAAGGGAAAATCGCCATAGCTACCGCAAAATTAGCTTACAAACAGTTTATTAAAATGTTTGGTGGTGAAAGATTCGAAGAATTAAAGGCAAATGGCGCACGCTTGCAGCGATTACTATGGGCTTCAACCGGCACGAAAAACCCGACTTATACGGATACGCTTTACGTCGATGAGTTGATCGCAGAAAACACAATTAATACCGTTCCGCCTCAAACTTTGAAAGCCTTGCTTGATCACGGAAACAGCGAATTGAGCATTGGGAAAGACCTGGACGAAGCTTATAGCCAGCTCAATCTGTTAAACGATTTGGGAATTGATTTAGCGGCGGTTATGAATCAACTGGAAAAAGAAGGGGTTGAAAAATTTCAAAACGCACACACCACTTTGCTTGACCTGGTGGATTCAAAAAGAAAACACTATGCAGAAGAATTGGACGGGCTTTCTGCTTCAGTCCAATCAGCACTGAGAGAGTCCGCCAACGAAGTCAGTGTTGGCCAATTGTTTGCTCATGAACCGACTTATTGGACTACTAATGAGCATGGTTTTGAGGAAATCCGCAAACGTTTGGGTTGGTTAGGACTGCCTTCACAGCAATTTGAGTTGATCCCAGAACTTGAAGAATTCAGGAATAAATTGCTTGAAGACGGTTTTACCGATGCCTTTGTATTAGGTATGGGCGGTTCCTCTCTTGCCCCTGAGGTAATCAGCCAGGCCATTTCTCCCTCGGTTCCAGAAGGACAGGGTTTACGGCTCCAAATTATCGACACAACCAATCCTAAAGAAATTCTCTATCGGACCAAAGACGTGGATTTACGGAAAACTCTCTTTATTGTTTCAAGTAAGAGCGGTGGAACCAGTGAAACAATGTCCGCTTACAAATATTTCTGGCAGGAGCTTGCAAAACTTGGTGTTGAAAATATTGGGCAGCATTTTGTAGCCGTGACGGATCCCGGTACAACTCTACAAATATTGGCTGAAGCAAAAGGATTCAGAAAGGTTTTCAACGCCCGTCCTGATGTCGGCGGGAGATATTCCGTTTTCACAAAATTTGGTTTGGTCCCAGCAGCGGTTATGGGAGTTAACTTACATAAATTCCTCTCCGCCGCCAAAGAATCAGAGTTGCAAAGCAGGGAAAAGGTAGCCTATCCTGCAAATCCCAATTTGTTGCTTGGTTTGGTGCTGGGAGAAGCTTCGAAAGCTGGAAAAGATAAACTCACGTTCATCGCGGAAAAATATACTGCTCATCTGGTTCCCTGGCTCGAGCAACTGATTGCCGAAAGCAGCGGCAAAGAAGGCAAGGGCATCATCCCAATCGAGGCAGAACCCTTGCTTGAATCCCTGGATTACCCACAAGACCGTTTCTTTGTCTATTTTTCCGTGGATGGTGAAAAAGCTGATGTTGTTCAGACACTCTTGGAAAAGGGACATCCTGTGATTGAAATTGAAATCAAAGACCCTTACATGCTGGCCAGAGAGTTTTACCGTTGGGAATACGCGACGGCAGTCGCTTGCGCCAGCCTGAATGTCAATGCCTTTGACCAGCCTAATGTGCAACTCAGTAAAACTATCACCAAAGACCGAATAACTGAATACCAGGAAAAAGGCTCACTTAATGATGGAACTCCCATTTGGGAGAATGAAGAGGCTGTGGTCTACGGAGACCCAGTGGATGGATTAGCTCAGGCGCAGTCACTTCTTGATGTCATCAAAGCCTATGGCAAGACGGTGGAAGAAAATGGGTACTTTGCCTTGAATGCCTTTGTACCTCGTTTGGAAGAAAACGAAAAGTACTTCCAAAATCTGAGAAAACTGCTTTTAAACGAGTTTAACAAAGCTACGACCTTAGGATTTGGTCCGCGATTCCTGCATTCCACCGGTCAATTGCACAAAGGTGGTCAAACAGGTGGATTATTCTTCACGTTCACAAAAGATGGAGAAACTGACTTTGAAATCCCTGGGGAAGGCATGAGCTTTGCTACTCTGCAGAGAGCGCAAGCGCTTGGTGATATCGAAGCTCTCAAACAGAAGGGCAGGCGAGTAGTCCGGGTTCATCTGAAATAGACGGCTCGAGAATAGAATAACTTAATGAAGCTCCTGGGAATCGATCACGGAAACGCCCGCATAGGAATCGCAATCAGCGATCCCTTGGGTATGGCCGCGAGACCCTTGAAAATTATCCGCCACGTTTCCAGATCTTTGGATGCCCAGGAGATTTTTATTGCCGCTGTTGAAAATGACTGTGAAGGCATTGTGGTCGGTATTCCTCTCGATAGCGAGGGTAATATTGGACCGAGAGCGCGATCTGTTCTTCGCTTTGTGGATGAGCTAAAATCCATTTCAACCCTTCCGGTTTACACCTGGGACGAGTCAAATTCGACCAAAAAAGCCTTAAGAGCCTCGATCGCCCGGGGAGAAAAAAAGAAGAATCGAAAAGAAGCCATGGACCATCACGCGGCAGCTTTTATTCTGCAGGATTATTTGGATTTCCTACGCCAGAGTGAGGAGAGCGAGTGAAGAAAAAGAGAAAAGTTTTCGGTTTCTTGCTTCTGCTCGCTTTCTTAATTGGAATAGCTGGAGTTATTTTTTTGATGAGCGTCGTGAACTCCGTTTCCAAAGTTGCCGGCAGGGCGGGGGAGAAGCTTGCTTTAACTGATACCTTGCGCTATTCGCTGCGTTTGTACAGAAACCTTGATGATCTCTCAAAAGACACTTATTTCTCTGACTTAAATGAAAAAAAATTCACCATCGAACAAAGCAATAGCGCTTTTGATGTCTGTCAAAAATTGGAAGCGGAAGCCCTTGTTTCCTCAGCTTCAAGCATGTGTGATTTTTTGATTTACAAAGGATTCGACCGCAGCCTCAGTCCGGGTACTTACACCATCAGCAACGGCTTGAATCTGATGGAAATTGCAAGTTTTATTGCAGATGGTTCAAACCGTGATAAACAATTCACAATTTTTGAAGGTTGGCGGCTTGAAGAAATTGCCGAAATGTTGGATCAATACTCCTTCCAGTTTAGCGGTCAGGAATTTTTGGCTTTTGCGTATTCTCCAAATGAAGAAATTCAAACTCAATTGGCTCTTCCACAAGGACGTTCCCTGGAAGGCTTCATTTCCCCAGGCTTTTATAGCCTGAAACCAACAACCACCTTGAATGAATTTATAACAGAGTCGGTAAACCGTTTTGTTAATACACTTGTAGAGCTGAAACCTGGACAGAATTCACAATCGATCTCATTGACAAATTATGAAGTTCTCACGTTGGCGTCGATCATTCAAAGAGAAACTCTGGCTGAAGAAGAGATGTCCTTGATAGCGTCAGTCTTGTATAACCGCCTGGCGGCAGGCATGAAACTGGAAACCGATCCAACCGTTCAATACGGGATCGGGTATGTACCTGCACAAGAGACCTGGTGGAAAACACCGCTCACATTTGACGATTTATCCACAATTTCAGAATATAATACTTATCAAGTTTATGGTCTGCCGCCTGGTCCGATTTGCAGCCCCGGAAAAGAGGCTTTTAAAGCGGCCTTTGTGCCTGCTGAAACTGGTTATTTTTTCTTTCGTGCCAAGTGTGACGGAAGCTTGACGCATAATTTTGCAACAACGTATGAAGAACACCTGGAAAACGGGTGTGAATAAGAATTGAGGAGGAATCATGATCGTTTTAGGGATTGACATTGGGGGTTCAGCAACAAAAGGAGCCTTGGTTGACACGGAAACCGGGCAACTTGCTTCAGAACGGATTCGCTTTGGCAGTAAAAAAATCCTAAAACCCAAACAAATCGTCAAAACCATTGGACAGATTGCCCAGGAACTCAATTATTCTGGCATCATTGGTGCTGGCTTTCCGGGTATTGTAAAAAATGGCGTTATCAAAACCTCCGCTAATCTGCACAAGGATTGGGTCGGTTCTGATCTGGCAAAAATGATCGAGACTGAGACCGGCAACAAAGCCTATGTGCTTAACGACGCTGACGCTGCCGGGTTGGGCGAATTGCGCTTTGGCACCGAAGAAATCAAAAAAGAATCAGCTGTTCTTTTCCTTACCATTGGTACCGGTATCGGTTCAGCCTTTTTCCTTGAAGGCAACTTGCTGCACAATACCGAGCTGGGTCACATTCTTGTTAACAAATACGAGGCTGAAAAATGGGCTTCTGCTGCGGTTAAAACCAAAGAAAAGCTGACCTGGAAGCAATGGGCTGTTCGATTCAACGATGTGCTGAAAGTCTATGAATTCCTGCTCAATCCAGACCTGTTCATTCTGGGCGGTGGCATCAGCAGTCGCTTTGAAAAGTACTCCAAATACCTGACGGTGGAGACAAAGGTTATACCCGCTAAGCTTGAAAACCTGGCAGGTATCATCGGAGCCGCG
>JAQVUC010000085.1 GCA_028699715.1 Anaerolineaceae bacterium
ACCTTTGAGACACCAGCGTTTCTCAATGGCCGGGCCGGATGCCAGCCCTTCAAAACAAGCCCCATGGAAAGGACAACTGCCGGGGAAGGGATCCTGCTCAGGGTCGCGCGCCAGCATGATGTGCCCCATTTCGGGATGCAAAAAGCCGTGCACCAACTTGCCCTCGGCGATCACGCCCGCGCCGATGCCGGTGCCAATAGTGAAATAAACCAGATTTTGCAAGCCTTTGCCCGCTCCCCAGAGGGACTCAGCCAAAACCGCGCCGTTGACATCGGTGTCAAAAGCGATGGGAAAGTCGAAGCTTTGCTTGAAAAAGCCGACCACATCCGCGCCGGTCCAGCCCGGTTTGGGGGTGGCGAGAATGTGCCCGAAGCCTGGTGAAGTGGGGCGGGGATCCAGCGGACCGAAACAGGCGATGCCAAGAGACTTGATCTCGCCAAGCGCCTTTTGCTGTTGGAAGAAATCGGCACAGGCGGCAAGCGTTTCTGCAGGTTCGGTGGTGGGAATGCGGGCTTCAGCCAGGATGTGATTGTTTTCGTCCGCGACCGCGCAGACAAACTTGGTACCCCCACCTTCGATTCCGGCAAATAGAGTTTGAGACATCAGCGACCTCCAAAATTGAAAAATAAGTGCGTGGTAAAGAATGAATAGCGGTTAAAGTACCAGGAGAGGAATGCTTCTGCGCTGCCCAGATTGGGGCGGGGGCGCGGGGGTTCAGCGGACATAAATCCTGCTGTGAAAGGAGCGGGAAGAGCTGTCAGGCAAGGCTGGTTCCTTGCTTGCAGGCTTTGCTTGCGCGTAGCCATTTGTTCTAATGCGAGCTGGGGATGGTGGAGTGGGGGGCTCGGAGGAAAGATGCTTAGCACTCCGCTCAGCCAGGTCAACCTCAGCAATGAAGCGTGTTTTGTGCAGGAATTGGTATGAATAGTGTTCCATGCTTCCTCCAGTTTGAATACTTCTATTGTTTATCTGACCCCAGGCAACCGGGTTGGGGGGCGTTGGGGCCGGTGGGTACGTTGGGCAGGTCCGGGCCGATGGGTTTCAGCCAGACAAAAGCGTAAGGGGCTAAAGTGTAATCGCCCGGCAGGACGGTATCGCCGGTGAGTAGATAGGTAAAGGCGGCGGCAGTCTCAGGGATCCAGCCCTTGGCGGGCTGGTCAGTGAGGTTGTTGAGCACCACCACGCGTTCTCCCTGCCATTTGCGCTGATAAGCAGCGACTTTGTTCTCATCAAAACTGAAAAGTTTCCAGGTGAAATCACCCCAACCAAAGAGGGGATAGTTTTTGCGGACGGCGATCATATGGCGCAGTTGATTGAGCAGCGAATGGGGATCAGGATCCTGATTGGCGACGTTCACTTGCGCGTAGCCATAAAGGGGGTCGTCGATGACAGGCGCGTAAAGCTTGTCAGCCGGAGCGCTTGAGAAGCCGGCGTTGGCTGAGTCATCCCACTGCATGGGGGTACGCAGACCGTTGCGATCAAAGAGGTCAATGTTGTCGCCCATGCCGATTTCATCGCCATAATACAGGAAGGGCGACCCGACCATGGTCAGCAGCATGGAGTGCAGCAGCAAAATTTTGCGCGGGTCGTTGTCCACCAGGGGAGCCAGGCGCCGGCGAATGCCCAGGTTGATGCGCTGTTTGGGGTCGGGGGAGTAGGTTTCCCACATCCACTGGCGCTCTTCGGGTGTGACCATCTCCAAAGTCAGTTCGTCGTGGCAGCGCAGGAAACTGCCCCACTGGCAAAGCTCTGGCAGGGCGGGGGTGCGCGCCAGAATCTCTTCGATGGGCGTGCGGTCGCCTTTGGCCAGTGCCATGAAGAGGCGCGGCATGAGCGGGAAATGGAAATTCATGTGCATTTCGTCGCCTTCGCCGAAGTATTCGATCACATCCTCCGGCCATTGGTTGGCTTCGCTCAGGAGGAGCGTATTGGGGCTGTATTCATCGACAAACTTGCGCATACGTTTTAGAAATTGGTGAGTTTCGGGCAGGTTCTCGGAGTTGGTGCCTTCGCGCTCGAACAAGTAAGGCGGGGCGTCCACACGCAGTCCATCCGCACCCTGATCGATCCAGAATTTGACCACGTCCAGCATGGCCTGCTCAACTTCAGGGTTGTCATAATTCAGATCGGGTTGGGTAGAGTAAAAGCGGTGCCAGAAATATTGACCGCGCAGAGGGTCAAAAGTCCAGTTGGACGTTTCAGAATCGGTAAAGATGATGCGGGCATCCTGGTATTTTTGATCGGTATCCGACCAGACGTACCAGTCGCGGTATTTTTGGTGCTCAGGATGATTGGGATCGCGCGAGGCCTGGAACCAGGTATGTTGGTCAGAAGTATGATTGGGGATAATTTCAACAATGATGCGCAGCCCGCGGGCGTGAGCCTGGGCGATAAGGTTTTGAAAATCTTCCATGCTGCCGTAGGCCGGGAAAATGTCACAAAAATCGCTGACGTCGTAGCCGTCGTCGCGCAGGGGAGAGGGCATGATCGGCAGCATCCAGATGGCGTCCACCCCCAGGCTTTTGATGTAATCCAGTTTGCTGGTCAGCCCGGGAAGATCGCCCCAGCCATCGCTGTCGGAGTCTTTATAGGCGCGCACATTCAACTCCATGAAAACGGCTTCCTTGTACCAGGTGGTTTTTTGTGTCATGTCTTTCTCCGAATTTCCAGGTTCATTTCTTAGCTTAAGGAGGGCGTTCATCTCCCTCCGCAAACAGCCGCATCACCCTACCCAGCGGCTGGAGGCAGGCTCCAATTCTACGAAAGAGGTCCATCTCCCTTCGCAAACAGTCGCATCAGCCAGAAGAGTTCCGACTGAGACAAAGTTGTTTTGTTAAATAACCACGCTGGTTCAAAAGAACCAGCGTGATAATAAAAGTTTAGCCTTTGACCGAACCGGCCATCATGCCGCGCACAAAGTAGCGCTGCAATCCAAGGAAGACCAGCAAGGGCAGGATCATGCTAATGAAAGCTGCCGAGGTCATCAGGTGCCAGTCCTGTCCTTTTTCTCCAACCAACCGAGCGACCGCAATGGTGACCGTCTGGTTTTTCTCGCCCAAAAAGACCAGGGCGACCAGATAGTCATTCCAGAGCCAGAGGAACTGGAAGATGGCAAAAGATGCCAGAGCGGGAACAGACAGCGGCAGGATCAGTTTGGTGAAGATGGTGAAGTTGGATGCGCCATCGATGTAAGATGACTCCAACAATTCACGCGGGATAGTACCAATATAGTTGAAGAGCAGGTAGGTGGCCAACGGCAGACCAAAGCCGGTGTGCGCCAACCAGATGCCCAGGAAGGTACCGTTGAGCCCCATGTTGACATAGTCCTTGAGGACCGGAACCAGGGCAATTTGCAAAGGTACCACCAACAAGGCCACAATAACGGTGAAGACAATATTGCGTCCGGGAAATTCCAACCAGGCGAAGCCGAAGGCAGCGAAGGCCGCGATCAGGATCGGGATGATGGTGCCCGGGATGGTAACTGCCAGTGAGTTGAGGAAGGCGCCGCCCAGGTTATTACCAGTGCGGGTGATGGTCTGACCTTCAGCGTTTTTGTAGCTGATGGTCTTACCACCCAACACATCCGAGTAGTTCTTGGTGGTCAGATTTGTTGCAAAACCGACCCAACGGTTCTCGGAAACGATGGCAGTACGAGTGCGTTTGTTGCCATACCAGCTGATCAGGCGGCCGTCATCCAATTCAACCGTGTTGCGGAACTCTTCGAAGGTGGCAGTTTTACCCAATATTTCGAATTCACCATCAAGGTCCACGGATTCCGGCAGGACGATACGATCAACTTCCACATTCTCTTTGTGGGGGAAAACCTGCCACCATCCGCTGCGGAAGATGTCTTCACTGGGGCGGAATGAGGTGATCAGGATGCCGAAAATTGGAATCAACCAGATGATACAAATGATGATCAGCACAAAATTGTTCCAAAAAGCGGACTTTTGCTTGGCGGTTTTTAAGGTTTTCTTAGCCATCAGAACCCCCTTCTTGCTTGATTGTATTGGCGAACATTGTTGAAAATAATCGGGGTGACCAGCAGCAAGAGCACAATAGCGATGGCCGAAGCTCTGCCCGCGTCAGTATAAGTAAAACTTTGCAGGTAAAACTCGTTGGCAATCACGTTGGTGCCGTTATTACCGCCAGTCATCACCCGGACGATATCAAAAGTTTTCAGGCTGAAGATGACGATGGTGGTGGTCACTGTCAGCAGAGTTCCTTTGATATAGGGCACAATAACTGAGAAAAAGGTTTTGATCTCGGTGGCACCGTCGATGCGCGCGGCTTCCAATAGTTCAGCCGGCACGCCTTTGATAGCGCTGGAGAGAATCACCATAGCGTAGCCCGTTTGCAGCCAGATCATGATGACGATCAGTAAGAAGTTGTTCCATGGTGGAAGGTTCAGCCACGGTTGCGGCGTGCCTCCCAGGGCGGTGACGAGTGCGTTCAACAAACCAATCTCCTGAATGCCCACGCCAGTGCCTTTATAGGTATAGATAAACTTCCAGATAACACCCGCTCCAACGAAAGAGATAGCCATGGGTGTGAAAATGATCGATTTATAGATCACTTCGGCTCTAGTGCGGTCTGCCAGGGTTGCGATCAGCAAACCCAGCCCAACGCTGAAGGCCGTGCCAAAAATCAGCCACAACAGGTTGTTGCGGAAAGTTTCAAGCATGCGCGGATCAGTGAAAGCGAATTTGTAATTATCAAAACCGACCCACTCTGTGCCCAGGTAGTTGCGGAAACTGGCGATCAAGGAGCGAAAAACCGGGATTGCCAGGAACCAGGCCATAATTGCTACAGCCGGACCAACAAAAACAAAGGGCTGCAGCACTCTTGAAACCCGTTTGGGCAGTTTCATCACAAGCCAGTTGGTGACCACGTAGAGCAAGGCGACGCCGCCAACTCCCCACACGATCGCGACTAAAACTTGAACGATTTGGGGAGCGTTGGCTCTTTGAAGAAATAAATATCCCTGCCACAAAACCAAAAAGGTCAGCACAGGGACGAAAATGGATACCAGAATTTGACCCAGGGTGGTGCCAAACCACGCCAGGATTTTGTTGATCGTATTATTGCCATTTGGTGTTGGCGATTTAGCTTCTACTACACTCATCCAGTCACCTCCTCAGCTGCTTGGAGTCCTTGGTTTGGAGAGCAGGTCTGACCTGCTCTCCAGTCTTTATACTAAGAGGCTTTCCTTATTCGGTAGGCCATGAAGCGTCAATCTGCTGCAGGGCTTCCTGTCGCGTGATTGAGCCGGAAACGTAATCGGTCATGTACTTCCAGAAGGTACCAGCGCCAACAGCACCCGGCATCAGGTCGGAGCCATCGAAGCGGAAGGTTGTGGCGTTGCGAATGGTTTCAGCCACGTCGCGGGTCACAGGATCCACGTACCAGTCGAGGGAAGCATCGTTGTGGGTCAGGATGGCGCCACCCTGCTCAACCCATACTTTGAGGGATTCGCCGGTTGAGAAGTACTGAATGACGGCGCGAACTTCGGGACGATCATTGAAGACGGCGTAGATATCGCCAGCGCCGAGCACTGGGCTGCCGTGTTCTTCCTTAATACCTGGCAGGTAGAAGAAGGAATAATCTTCGCCAGCGACAGATTCTTCGGGGAAGAAGGTGGTCACAAAGTTACCCTGTCGGTTGAACCAGCATTTGGGCGGGTTTTCGAACA
>JAQVUC010000086.1 GCA_028699715.1 Anaerolineaceae bacterium
AGGGTAGCCAAACTGTTTCCCACTGATCAATTTAGCTTTACCATCCACAAAGCGCAGTATGCCCGCGTATCCATCCGCGCTTATTACAAAGCTGTAATAATTGAATTTATCCTGAAAACGGCAAACAACTCCGAATTGAGTATCGCTTGCGCCTAAAATTTTCTTTTCTTTCACAGAAATTTCAATATCAGAAAAATTCAAATTCGTGGTTGAGATGGCTCTGGAATCTGGCCGCATGACTGAAACCAGGTAACCGCTCTTGGAATAGCCCTTCAATTCATAAGCATTATTGACAATCTCCCAGCCGCTGGTGTCATCTTTAAAATCATCAAAATAGAGGATCTCTCCTGACTCTTTCCAGGGAAGAAGATCCTGGCTGACTTTTCCATCATTGAAAACAGAACAAGCACTTAAGATCAAAATGAGAAGCAGAAGGGAGATGAAAGTGGTTTTTCGAGGTCGCATATCAGTATCAATTATTAATGAGAACTCCCCGCTATGCCGTGTGCGAAATGGTTTTGAACCTGCTAAGGCAGGATTTGGTTCTACCTCCAAGCTCGGTCTTGACTTGCGTCTATCACGTCACCTGGTGAGAGATTAAACCATTCAAATTGGTGTTGGTACAAAACTGTTTTGCCGCATCACAAACACAGCAGGGTATCTTCTTTATACCATAAAAATTTTACCTTATACTTGGGGAAATATACAGGTGTAGAAATGAAAATGAGACTTTTTATTGGCGTCAGAGTGAGTCCAGAAATTCTTGTGAATCTAACCAGGATTCAAGATTCCTTGAAGAAGGAGTTTGGTTTTCCTGGCATTCGTTGGGTTAACCCTGGCTTGATGCACATCACACTCAAATTTTTAGGAGATGTGGAAACCGCAATCATTCCAAACATCTCCACCTCAATGCATACTCTGGCGTCCGCTCAGAATAGCTTCGACTTGACCCTCAAGGGACTCGGCTTTTTTGGGTCGGGAAAGAGCCTTCGCACCATTTGGTTGGGCTCTGTGCCTTCTGCAGACCTTCACAAGCTATTCAAAGAGGTCGATGCAGCCACAAACAAACTGATCGTCAGCAAGAGTCAGGCATACTCCCCACATATCACACTTGGAAGAGTGTCAGACTTTGTTAAAAGCGATCAAATCGAAAAAATCCGTACTTATATAATGGCTCACGACAAAGTGGAAGTTGGCAGCTATCAGGTAGATTCATTTGAACTGATCGAGAGTCAACTTTCTGCGCAAGGTCCCATTTACAAGACAATTCAGTTGTTTAAGTTAGGGTAAAATTGAAAAAAAGTGAGGTGCAATACTGGAACCAATAACATTAGCCCGTGAAGTTGTAAAAATTCTTGAAGAAAAGTTTGCTGAACAAATTCTCCTGTTGGATTTAAAAGGTCTGTCAGATTTCACCGATTGCTTTGTCATTGCAACCGGTAGCAGCGAGCGTCTGCTGGATAGTCTGTCTGCTATTGTCAAAGAAGAAATCAAGAAAAGCCACGGCTATAACGCCGTAGTGGAAGGTAGCGGACAAACTGGATGGGTCATCATCGACTTTGGATACGTCGTCGTCCATCTCTTATCGGAAGAGCTGCGCGGTTATTACGACCTCGAAAGCCTTTGGAACCAAGCTAAAGTTGTATTAAGCGTTCAATAATTTTCAGGTTAAAACTCTAAAGTACATCCTCAAGAATTTCCTGGGCGTGCTGTTCTGGTTTCACGTTCTGATAAATTTTTAACACTTTACCTTCTTCATCGATCACATAAGTGGTTCGTTTGATCCCAAGGTGTGTTTTTCCCATAAACTGTTTTTCACCCCAAACTCCATAAGCGTTGCAAACAGAGGTGTCCTCATCAGACAAAAGTGTGAATGGGAGTGAATATTTTTCTTGAAACTTGGCGTGGGATTTGTTTGAATCCTTACTGACACCTAAAACTGCCATGTTATTCTTGCGGAATTCCTGGAAGTTGTCCCTGAAGCCGCAGGCTTCTTTTGCACAGCCAGGGGTGTCATCCTTTGGATAAAAGTAAAGTACCACTTTCTTGCCAAGATAATCAGAAAGTTTGTGAGTGTCTCCGAACTGATCAGTCAGTTCGAAATCTGGAGCGGTATCACCAATGTTCAACATGTATAGCCTCCTAAAGTAGTGGAAATATTAGTAAATATGTAATTGCAAAGAACTGCAAGTAGGCAGTTGCTTTGATCAAATTCCAGTTAGGTTTCATCCCCATTGCCAGCCGGTGCAGGAGAAACATTTCAAAAATGCTTATAAAAGCCGCCAACAAGACGGTCCAATAAATAGAAAAAGCATTTGTGAGATAGAAATAAAGCATAAAAAATAGATACACAAACAAAATCGAAACATTGTGAAGTTTTATTGCATTTTCCCAACCAATAATCTGCAACAGTGATTTACCAGGTTGGCTGGCATCATTATCAAAGGACTCAAATAGCAGAGCAATTGATGTGCTCAGGTAGAGCAGAAAAAAAGGCAGGGTCAAGAGGAACATGGTAGGACCCGGATTTTTTTCTTGCAATCCACTTCCAAGCAGTAACATCAGCGGAGACACAACCATAGCTTCAATAATGACACTGAAGTTTTTGTGTAAGGTTTTTCCAAAACGGGAGATGCTGATCAGCATTAATATTGTGATTAAGACTATGTAAATCAAATTCACACCGATCAAGACTTCTCTTTGAAGTAAAGTAAAGACAACAAAGGAAAACAAAACAAATAAGACCATTGTGAGGAAAAATAGTTGGGATTTTGCTTTGTCCTTTTGAAAATTGACTCTGGTGTAAGGATTGATTTTGGAAGTGGTCAAGTAGTCAAATAAGGTCTTCAAAAGGAGGACCACCAAGAAAAAGAGGATTCCAATAAAAAAATTAAGCCAATCAAAAACCCGCTTTTCGAATCCTGCCAACACACTTCCATAAAAGTAAGTCAGGAAAGCGGCAAAGATGAAAAAAAGGTGCTTCCTAAAATTCTGTGCAATAGTTTTGACCACAGCTGGATTTTAGCATAAAGCTCAAGTGAAGGGCATTCAAGGTATAATCCCAAGCGATGAAAGCAAGCAAATTTTGGGTACTGATCTTCTTTATTATCCTGTTGCTCCTCGCTTTTAGTGATGAAAAACAGCCTTCTGTTTTGGCGCAATCTCCTGACTCTGAAATTTATGTTGCAAACAATCAAAGCCAATGTTCCGGAATTAGTCAGTGCTTTTTCAACAACGACCCGGACAAGATCGAATCGATCGCCCTGGCCAAGGCAATAGATTTCGCTAAAGAAAATAATCTTGAGAACGCGAATATCCATATTCTTTCGCCATACTCAATCCAAACTGATCAAATAATCATAGATTATCCGGTAAACATCATTGGAGAAAACGATGGTTGGCTCAGCACCACCAGCGGTACTTGTGATCAACCCATGTTTCTTGTCCAGGCAGAGGTCAATTTTCAGAATTTGCACATTACGGATGGCAGTTGCAGTAATCCTAAACCCTCGCGTGATTTGATCCACGTTGAAAGCGACGCTGAGGTTCGCATCGAAAACAGCACTTTGGAGAACGGAAAAAACGCAATTGTTCACAAAACCAGCACAGGCAAACTGGTAGTTCAATTTTGTGAGATAAAAAATAACGATCAGCACGCTTTACTGAGTGAAAACACAGAAGCAACTTCAGAACTGGTTTTAATTGCCAATAACATCATTGATAATCAGGATGATGTCCAGGTGGTTTGCAGCACAAATACTTCCGCGGATCACAATTTTTGGGGAGATAATTTCCTGCCCTTGCAAGCAAGGCAGGCTTGCGATGTGCACGATTCAAAAATTCTGGGTGCCAGGATTCACACTCTGCAAACAGGCGTCGCAGCTGCTTTGCTAACGCTCAACGCAACCTATCCCAGCTCTGATTTTTATGGCTTATCTGCCCGGAGTGATGAACAGACGCAACTTTATGTAATCAATCACCAAACTTCAATGCCTTTCGCTGACAGTTCCGCACGAAACGTGACAGCCTGCGGTAACTATTTTGATATTTTCCTGCCTAAGTATGTTGAACCACAGCAAATAAGCCTTCGCCTAACTTATGACAAGTCCGAAGCCTGTACCCAGGCTGTTCAAACAATGTCAGTCTGTGGATCCGGACAGCCCAAAACCTTTCCTCTCATGTGGTATGACCCAAAAACAGGTGTGACAGATGGTTGGGACTACGCCGGCAACTCTCCTCAATCCGAAGCCGGCAATATTTTTGGGGGTCAACAAGTTGTCTGCGATTATGACGCCAAGGAAATAGAAATTTTTCTGGATAACGACGGGCGTCCAAATCTATTGAACGATCTGGAGTACACGCCAATAGTTGTTGGCTTTGAAGTAAGCGCGATCTATGGTTTTAGTGTAAACGAAAATTCTTTTGGGACCGTGTCGGTCAATTGGTCCACGCGCAGCGAAGTAAATACCTCCGGCTTTCGTGTGCTTCGAGCCACTACAGAAGAAGGCCCCTGGGAGCAAATCTCAACCACCGTTGCTGCGGCCGGAGCAGAGTTGCAAAGCCATTCTTACCAGTTGAATGATGATTCAATTAATCCTGCTTCAGTATATTATTACAAAATTGAAGCGCTTTTTGAAGACGGAAGCTTGCAACAGTCCATTGGACCGATCCAAATCAATACGATATCGCCAACATCAACAGTAAGGCCGACTTCAACTCCTTATCCAACAAGAACCTTGAGACCAACCAGCACACCAGTACCAACCCGAACACCAACTCCCTTTAACACGGCTACAAATTCCTTCAGGACTTTCACTCCCACCTTTGTCACCAATACACCCAAATCGACAACTATCGTCCAGGTTACAGACACGCCCACACTTGTCGAGTTTGAAAAACCGACATCCATTCGTCCGACAGAAACCATCAGACCCACAAGTAAACCAGGCAATATTCTTGAAAAAAAGAAGGATGCAAACCCGGATTTGAATAGCTTGCTCGTATGGGGCAGCATCCTGGTTGTTGGTGTTGGAACTGTTATTGCCATTTATTTAAGCAAAAAATCCCGATAATTTTGACTTTTGTTGTCAATTATGCTATTCTAGCGGCAATCAAGGCCGAGGTCATAGTCTATGCAAAAAGAAAGAGTTTCCGACAATGTTTATTGGTTCCAAAGTGAGGTTTACGCCCAGGTAACTGCTGGCGCCATCATCGGACCTCAGTGGGCGGTGTTAATCGACACTCTCATGCCCGAGGAAACCCCAAAAATCAGAGATTTTATTGAAAATGAGCTGATGATCCCTGTCCGATATGTGATCAACACCCATCATCATGCTGATCACAGCTGGGGCAACTGCATTTTCCCAAGCGCAACCATCATCGGCCACGAGTTGTGCCGCGAGTTCATGCTCAATAAAAGTCAATCTGCTATGGCAGAGGCAGGAAAGGATGACTCCTTTTTCCGCAATCTTTGCATCAAAGAACCTCAAATCACTATCGCTGAAGGTTCGCTGTATCTGAGGATTGGGAAAAAACAAATCAAGGTTTTTGCGACCCCTGGTCATTCAGATGATTGCGTGTCGGTCTTGCTTGAGGATGACCGCATCCTCTTCAGCGGCGACGCCTTTATGCCGATCCCCTATTTTGTTGGCGGCGATATTGATGTGTTAATCGAAACAATA
>JAQVUC010000087.1 GCA_028699715.1 Anaerolineaceae bacterium
CGCACATCAAAGGGGAGCCCTTTATGAGCGACGATCTGACGGTAGAACAATTCGTGCGCGGTGGAAATGGGAATTCCGAGCTCCTTCAGAATAGATTTGGCTTTTTCTTTAGTGGCTTGTCGTGGCTTCATTTTTCCCCCTGAATGTCAAGCGAGTCATTATCGCAGATCTGAACCTGATTATACTGCCATTGGATGGCAGGTCAAGCGTAGAACGTTTTGGGGTCGGACCGTGTCAACTAATTGAAAAGAAATGAGAATTAGTGTTTTTAGGCAGCCATGCAGGGCCTATACTGGACTTTTCAAGGCAAAAAAAAGAATTTTTACAGAAGATAACGAAAAAAACGAAGGCTTCAAAAAAAATTAAATCACCACAGAGACACAGAGGGCACAGAGGAAAACAGGTTGGGTTGGCCCTGTGGGCCAGAAAAATATTTCTTGGCGGTCCTTTAAGCTTGATTGCGTCGTAAAAAAGCCGAAAACAGCCATTGTCATTCCGAGGAGCTTGCGACGAGGAATCTCAAGCATCCGCTATTATTAATCATTTCGTTTTACGAAGAGATCCCTCGCTGCGCTCGGGATGACAATTCGGATTTTTTACGAAAGCATCAGGGTTTGGCCTTCGGCCAAATAGACACGACGTTGCAGTTCTCTGTGATCTCCGTGCCTCTAACGAGCGATAGCGAGTGGGTGGTGGAAAATCAATTCACCACGGAGACACAGAGGACAGAGGTCGGAAGACGGAGGGCGGGAAGGCGGAGGTCAGAGGTCGGAAGTCATAAGACGGGAAAAGATCAAATTCGAATATCGAAATCCGAAACAATTACCAAAATTCAAATAAAACAAATTCGAAACGGCAAAAAAAGATCTAAAGAGTTTTTCTTTTGATCATTGTTGTATTTGGTTATTCGAATTTGTTTCGAATTTAGAATTTCGTGCTTCGAATTTAGGTTTTTCATATTTGTTTCGGATTTCGGATTTAAGTTTGAGGTTCTCGTAAAAAATCCGAATTTTCATCCCGAGCGCAGCGGCTTGCGCTTCCCGCCCCAAAGGTCAAGAAAAAATGTAATGACAATGTCATTGCCTTTCGCTACTATAGGCATCGGGTAAAAAATAAATGCCAGGAGGCTTATTATGGCTGCTTTAGCCAAGGACGCACCCCGCCGCGAGACATTGAATATTCGTATCAAAGCCGAGGACCGGCTCCTGATTGACCGTGCGGCCCGGTTGCGAGGGAAGAACAGGACGAATTTTATTCTGGATGCCGTTCGGTCGGCCGCCGAAGAGGCTCTTTACGACCAGGCGTTGATGACGGTCGATCCGGAGACCTATGCGAAATTTCTGGCATGTCTGGATAAGCCGCCTCGCCCCAGCGAGCGTTTGCGCAAGACGATGCGAACGCCTGCGCCGTGGGAGACGGCATGACGCTTTGCTCACCGGCGCTGCTGACGGATGCCCATGATCTCGACGGTTTCGCTTCCGGCATCGACACCCTTGACAACTGGCTCAAACGCCGGGCCCTCAAGAACCAGAAATCCGGAGCATCGCGCACGTTTGTTGTTTGCGAGAACCGGCGTGTTGTCGCCTACTATGCACTGGCATCGAGCGCGGTTGCCGTTGTTGAAGCATCCGGCCGGCTTCGTCGCAACATGCCTGATCCGATTCCGGTTGTCGTGCTCGGTCGGCTGGCGGTGGACCGGTCCTTTCAAGGGCGGGGGATCGGACGCGCCCTGGTTCGAGATGCCGGCTATCGGGTGATTCAAGCCGCTGATATTATAGGAATACGTGGAGTCATTGCAAAAGCGGTCTCCATTGAAGCGAAAGTTTTCTACGGGCGTATGGGCTTTGATGCCTCGCCCCTTGACCCAATGACCCTGATGATCACGCTGGCAGACCTGAAAGCCTCGATCTTGAACCTCGAATTTTGAATTTTGAATGCCGCGAAGCGGCCTGCCGCACCAGGGACCTGTCTGGTTGAACAGGATTTACAGAAAAAAATTTTGTCATGTGCTGATCTGCCGCGATGAAGATTTGGTCATGTCAGAATCGAACGATTAGCAGCAGGTAACCCGGGAGATGTTAAGCCAGTTAGTGAAGGGGTATCGGAAATGCGGATTGATTACGGCCCTGGGTATCGGGTCTATTTTAAAAAGATAGGGCAAAAGGTTGTCGTCTTATTGGCTGGCGGCGATAAAAATACCCAGTCCAAAGACATCAAAACCGCCTTGCGATTATCGCGTGGTTTGTAGGAGTCAACCATGGAAAAGACCAAAACTTCAAAATACGATGTCGCAGAACACCTTCGCACCCCCGAGGAAATGGCTGCTTATCTTGAGGCCTGCCTTGAAGAAGCGAATGGTGATGCCGCATTTATAGCAAAAGCTCTTGGTGATATTGCACGGGCAAAAGGCATGTCACAAGTCGCACGTGAGGCTGGCTTATCCCGCGAAAGTCTTTATAAGGCACTCTCAGGAGAACGAACGCCTGGTTTTGATACAATCCTCAAAGTAATCGGTGCCCTTGGGCTAAGATTGCATGCTGAAGCAGTCCAAGCAAATACTTGATTGCCCAACCATGATTGCGTCGTAAAAAAGCCGAAAACAGCCATTGTCATTCCGAGGAGCTTGCGACGAGGAATCTCAAGCATCCGCTATTATTAATCATTTCGTTTTACGAAGAGATCCCTCGCTGCGCTCGGGATGACACGTTTTGGGGTCGGACCGTGTCAACTTTCGGACCGTGTCAACTTATTGAAAAGAAATGAGAATTAATGTTTTTAGGCAGCTATACAGGGCCCATACTGGACTTTTCAAGGCAAAAAAAAGAATTTTTACAGAAGATAACGAAGGGTCGGAGGTCAGAGGTCGGAGGGCGGCGGGGGCCAGTTTTCCACGTTTCTGTCGTTTGCGGCGGCGGTGGGGTTTATCGCGATCGAGCTGGTGGGGTTTTGGGCGGAGAAGAAAGGGATTGATGTGGTCGGGGGGGGTGCCGGGGGAAGATTTTCCGGGATATCGGGATATTTGGAGCGGTATTGTTTGCATCATGATGAAAAATGCATTATGATTATTATTGCAGTCACACTTGCCTGAAAAAGGAGAATATAATGCCATCATTACAAGTCCGTGAGTTACCGGACAATATTTACCACCTGTTGCAAAAGAGAGCACGGGCAGAAAACCGCAGCCTGGCGCAAGAGGCGGTTTCCATACTGGCAAAAGGTCTGAATACTTCCATATCCAATAAATCACGCCGCGCTGATCTGCTGCAGGAAATAGAGAAAAAATCTCTGCCTGAAACAGTAAAACGGTTTGATCCTGTCGAGTTAATCCGGGAGGATCGGGAACGGTGATACTTGTTCTGGATACCAGTGCGGCTGTTGAAATTGTCTTGCAAAGAGATTCTGCGCCGCGTTTGGCAAAGCTTGTCAGGGATGCAGATTGGGTTATTGCGCCAATGCTGTTTATCTCGGAAGTGAACAATGTATTCTGGAAATATCAGAAATTTGTTGATTATCCCTATCCGGATTGTGAAAGAGATATTGAGCAGGCAATTGGATTGCCGGACCAATATATAAACGAGATCGAATTGTATCGTGAGGCGTTTAAACTTGGATGCACATTGGACCATCCAATATACGATATGTTCTATGTGGTACTTGCAAGACGAAACAGCGCCAGGTTATTGACCTTGGATAAGAAATTATCAATTGTTGCGCATAAAGCTGGGGTAGAATGAAAATCAGGGGAGGTTTCGGGGTCGGGCCGTTTAAAGTTATTGAATTGAAACGGGAAGTAATGTTTTTAGGCTGTCATACAGGGGCTATATCGGACTTTTCAAGGCAAAAAACAGGATGATAGGCGGTGGCTCGCTGTCATTGGTCATTGCCCGTCTGGCGGGAACATTTTCAAGGCAGAGGACGGCGGCGTTGAAATGTGGGGCGGTGTGGCTGAAAACGGCTGGAGGAGGGTGGTTGGAGGCTGGGAAAAAAGTGGCGGACGCTTCATTACCTTGAAAATTCTGTTGCCATAACAGAAATTTCAAGGTAAGGAAAAATCATGATACCCAGAACAATACAAGTCAATATTTTGCGTGAGGCCTTGTCGGTTTATCCGGAAGAATTAAATATCACAGGTTAAGCGGCCTGGGCCTGGATGAGATTTTACCCGAGCAATCCCAGCAACTTTGGACAAGAGGCGGTTTCCCCTCGTCGTTTCTTGCCGGCACGGACAAGACCAGCCTGGAATCGCGGAAAGCATTATTGAACAGTTAATCAGATTGATGGAAGCAGATGAATCTGAGTGCTTTCACTGGGCGACTCATGCGGGAGCGGAGTTGGACTTTTTGCATGTGAGAGGTTTGACGAAAACAGGTTTTGAAATAAAAAGAACGGTTGCCCCAAAGGTGACAAAATCCATGCGGGTTGCGTTAGAGGATCTCGGTTTGAATTGGTTGTATGTTATTCATGCCGGCGATCATTCCTATCCGATGGCTGAAAAGATACAAGCTGTTTCTTGCTCGGAAATACATAAGGTGCCATCTGATTAAATACGGTGAGTTGCCATGGCCCGACCCCAAAATGTTTCAGACTCGGTATGCCTCTCGGCGGTGGGCGACACGAACCACCAACACCAATACGCGCTCATCCTCGATTTTGGTCACGATCCGGTAGTCACCGACCCGATAGCGCCAGAATTCCCTGAGTACGCCTGTCAGGGGCTTGCCCAGGCCGCGAGGATCTTGCGAAGTGGCGACTTTTTCTCTGAGATAAGCGACGATCCCCTTGGCGCACGGACGATCGATCCCGGCCAGCTCCTTTTCCGCTTTCGGCGAAAAGTCAATCCGCCAGGCCAAGATCCCGCTCCACCTGGTCGATCGATTTGGCCGCTCGGCCGCTATTCAGAAACTCCTCGTATCCGGCTTCCGCCAGATAGGCGTCCTCCAGGTCTTCAAGGACCCGCTCAAGTGCTTCGCGCACATAGAAGCTCTTCGGCCGCTTGGTCGCCGAGGCCAAGTGATTGAGCCGTTGTTCCAGGTTTTCGGGCAGACGAACGGTCAGCATGCCAAGCTCCCTTATCATGGTTCGTTTCAACACAGGCGTATCACAGGTATTATGTGTATTACACCTTCATCGGGATGTCAACCGTTTGGCGACGGATCACTATTTTTACAGGAGGTCGGAGGACGGGCAGTTCGCTGACATCTGACATTTGATCTCTGACATCCGGTCTTTGTAGGTCGGAAGCCGGGCAGTTCGCTGACATCTGACATCTGATTTCTGACATCCGGTCTTTGTAGGTCGGAAGCCGGGCAGTTCGCTGACATCTGACATCTGATCTCTGACATCCGGTCTTTGGAGGTCGGAAGCCGGGCAGTTCGCTGACATCTGACATCTGATCTCTGACTTCAGGCCGTTTTACCCAAACCAGCTCAAAGCACCTTCGGGTAAAACCGGGAACCAAGCACAGGGTCCTTGAACCTTGAACGCCGCGCAGCGGCTTTGAACTTTGAACGCGCCACAGGCGCCTTGAACACCCCATTAACAGGATCAACAGGAAAATTTTGAACCTGGAACCTGGAGTGCGCCGCAGGCGCTTTGAACGCCGCCCATCAGGCTTCGGGCCTTTGATTCTTGACAAGGCAGGAAAAGATTTGTACGGTTTCAAGACG
>JAQVUC010000088.1 GCA_028699715.1 Anaerolineaceae bacterium
TGACCCCAAGATCGGGAAGGTCGGCCACAATGCCAAATTCGACCTGATTGCTTTGCATCAGGCAGGCTTTGAAGTGACTCCCATCGTTTTTGACACCATGATAGCGGAATGGCTGATCAACCCCACCTCCCGCAATTTGGGCTTAAAAGGGCTGGCGCTGACCCGCCTGGATTACCAAATGACTGAAATCGAAGAACTGATTGGCAAGGGCAAGTCTCAAATTAGCATGGCGGAAGTGCCGATCGAAGAAGCCGGCCCCTACGCCGCTGCTGACGCGGTCATGACCCTGAGACTGGTGCAGCCTTTAGAAGAAGACCTTAAAGCCCACGAAGCTGAAAAGCTCAATCGGGAGATCGAAATCAAACTCATCCCTATCCTGGCTGAAATGGAAGAAGCCGGCATCCTGCTCGACGAAGCCCTTTTTGAAAGCTTCTCCAAAGAACTGGAAGGTGAAGTGGAACGCCTCACGACCGAAGCTTATCGTCTGGCTGGGGAGGAATTCAACCTCAACTCCACTCAACAGCTATCGGATATCCTTTTTGGTAAATTGGCTTTAGAGCCGCCAGACCGGTCCAAAAAGACCAGCAGCGGCAAGTTCTCCACCTCAGCTGACGTGCTTGAAGCGATGAGAGGTTCCCATCAGATAGTTGACGTCATCCTGGAATACCGGGAGCTTTCCAAATTGCAATCCACCTACGTGGATGCCCTGCCCAACCAGATCAACCCGAAAACTGGACGGGTGCACACGACCTTCAACCAGACTGGAACGGTCACCGGCAGGTTAGCCTCTCAGAACCCGAACCTGCAAAACATCCCCACCCGCACTGAAATTGGCAGAAAGGTACGCCAGGGTTTCATCGCCGCGCCGGGCACAAAGTTGCTGGCGGTCGATTATTCACAGGTTGAGCTGCGCATCGTGGCGCATCTGGCGCAGGACAAAGCCATGATGAACGCCTTCAGCGAGGGGCAGGACATCCACGCTGCAACCGCGGCCGCGATTGAGGACGTGCCTTTGGAAGAGGTCACCAAGCAACAGCGCCGGCATGCCAAAGCCATCAATTTTGGCCTGATCTACGGCATGAGCCCCTATGGACTGACCCGTACAACAGACCTGACCCTGGCAGAGGCGGAAAACTTTGTCAAGGAATACTTCCGCGAGTTCCCGGGCGTCAAAGCCTGGCTGGATAAAACCCGCCTGGACGCGACTCGCAAAGGCTATGTTGAGACACTGCTTGGGCGCAAGCGCTATTTCCCTGCCCTGGCCGCTGGCACCAATTACATGGTCAGGCAGCGCGAAGAGCGCGAGGCCATTAACGCGCCAGTCCAGGGCACAGCCGCCGACATCATCAAGCTGGCTATGATCCGCCTGCCAGATGCCTTGGAAAAAGAAGGGCTCAAAACCCGCATGATTCTGCAGGTACATGACGAGTTGATTTTTGAGGTACCGGAAGAAGAATTGGAGCAAGCCATGCGTGTGGTCACGGAGGAAATGGAGAACGCCTTTGAACTTTCCGTTCCCCTGGTGACCGAAGCCCGCGTTGGCAGCAACTGGGGAGAACTGACCGTGGTTGACGCCGACCTAACAATGCCATTGGACCTATAGCAAAGCCATCTTTCGCAAATCGGATAGCGGATGGAGCAAGCCAAAGTCTTGTTGGAAGGCATTGCTGATTAAGCAAGATCTTTTCGTACGGGAGGGGTTTACTCCTCCCGCTGAGTTGATTACTTCAAAAAATCTTCGGATATAAAAAATCTTCTTAGCAAGAATTTCAATATTGTATGAAATGGCTTTCCGGATGGAGCAAGCCCCATCCGTACGGAAAAGCTTTAAACATCGGGAACAATTACCCAAAAAATTATTTCGCAAGCCCCATCCGTACGGGAGGGGTTTACTCTTCCCGCTGGATGCTAAACTTTCTTTAAAAAAGATTCGGATAAAAAAAGTCGGCCGGCAAGAATCCTTACACAATTAACTGTCTAAACACTAAGAGCATGGCTTTGCAGCTGGCCTTTGAGCTGCAGGATCTGTTTGCGGGTGCGGTCATCGCTCTCGATCAGCTCAGCCACCTTGTCACAGGCGTACATGACCGTGGTGTGATCGCGACCACCTAATTCTTCCCCGATGCGAGGCAGAGAAACGCCACCCAATTCCCTCAGCAGGTACATTGCCACCTGTCGCGGAAAGGCGATGTCTCGTGCCCGGCTGCGCCCGGTCAGACTGTTGATACTGATGTTAAAAAATTCCGAAACTGTCTCAAGCACATACTCCGGGGTGATACTGCTGGGCTGGGGTAAAAAGTCCGAGAGTGCCCGTTCAGTCAGGCTGAGAGTCAGATCCTGACCGCTAAGCTGCGAGAAAGCCAAAACCCGGTTCCAGGCGCCTTCGAGCTCGCGCACATTGGTTTGGATCAGCGCGGCAATGCGTTCGATCACCGCTTCAGGAACTTGCACATCCAACTTTTCAGCTTTGCTGTGCAGGATGGCCAGTCGGGTTTCATAATCAGGAGCCTGCATATCAACCGTCAGCCCCCACTCAAAACGGGAGCGCAAGCGTTCTTCCAGGGTGCTCATAGCTTTTGGCGATCGGTCAGAAGTCATCACAATCTGTTTATCCTGCCCGTATAAAGCATTGAAAGTGTGGAAAAATTCTTCCTGGGTTGAATCTTTGCCGGCTATGAATTGAATATCATCGATCAGCAGCACATCCACCTGGCGGTATTTTTCGCGGAAGGCGGCGGTTGTCTTCGTGCGAATGGCGTAGACCAGGTCATTGGTAAATTCTTCAGAGGATACATATAAAACCTGTTTGCCCTGCTGCAAAACAGCGTTGCCGATGGCATGCAGCATGTGAGTTTTGCCCAATCCCACACCGCTGTAGATAAAAAGCGGGTTGTAGGCTCTGGCCGGGTTCTCGGCCACCGCCTGGCAGGCGGCGTGGGCAAGCCGATTAGCCGATCCAACCACAAAATTGTCAAAGCGATAGCGTGCGTTCAGGTGGGTATCGTAGGAATCTTTCTCAACAGGCTGGGGCTTTCTTGCCGCCGTTACCGTCTCTTCCGCCATTTCAACCTGCGGGGCAGACCATACTTTGAATTCAACAGCCACCGGTCTGGCCATCATCCCTGAGAGCTTGTTGACCACGGTGCTCTTCAAGCGGCTGTCCAACCAGTCACAGGCATAAGCGTTCCCGGCACCCAAAGCGAAGGTGCCAGACTCGTCCTCAAAAGAGATCAGTTGAGTGTTCTTTACCCATGTATCAAAAGAAGCTTTGCTAAGCTCCATTTGTAATTGTCCGATTGTTGCCTGCCATGCTTGTTGAGCATTCATGCGGTGACTCCCAAAGCGTATTCTGTTACCCAAACACCGACGTTAAAAAATGTGATCGGTTAGGCGGTAAGCGATTCACTCTTACAGGTCCAGCTTCTTGATTTGAAAAGTGAATGTTCAAATTCTATCACCTCAAGCCAGGCTTTTTGCCGATTTTGTCTTAAAATGTTTGAACTCTTTAAGGTTTCAGGTTTTCCGACTCTTTCCTTAAGAAATTCAAAATAAGAGTTGGTATAAATTTTAAACATTCAAACCTAAATAGCAGGACTTGACGACTTATTATACCCCCATATATTGGGGTTGGTTTGTAATTTACGCTAATCTACCCGGTAATTAGTGGTACAAATACTTGATTTGAGGAGCTGTTTTTTTGGGCTGTTTTTTCTGATAGTAATGCAAGTATTGGCATTAACTTTTTTTGAGAATTAAATCTACACGCCAAAATCTCTTAATTTTCGAGCATTAGTTTTGCTGCCCTGCGACCGATTTCAACAGCAAAATTTGTGCCCCTGTCCCAGGGGTAAACCTGGCTCATACTTGCAAACCAAAGCCCATCAATTGGGGTCTGCAGCGAGGGAATATTTTTGCTGTGATCCAGCAAAGGAATCGGCTGGGCGTAGCCTGTTTTGCTGACCCAGGCCTTTTTGACCCAGTCTGCTTCGAACTTTGGATTGATCTTTTTCAAATGAGGCAAAAATTCATCCAGCAGTTCCTGGTCTGACTTGGAGAAGTTGGGATGATCTTTCTCCAGGTAATCGCCAATGTAGATAATGTGGTCGCCGCCAAAGTATTCCGGTTTGAGAAAGTTGGTATGCTCGACCAGGGAGAGGAAGGGGTAGCCGGCTTGCTTGGGGATGTTGTACCAATAGTAGCCATCCGGTGAGAGCGGGTGTTTGAGTGAGAGGGTCATCACCACCGCGCCCATGTGGTTCAGCTTCAACAGTTCCCCCAGGTAATCCTGAGGCAGGTCAGGGGCGAGTTTTGCCATCAGCCCAGGCGATAGCGTCACCAGCACCTGGTCAAAGCCTTCGCTTTGCTCATCCCCTGTTTGCACATCAAGTCGGCCCAGTGGGTTTTTGCTGATCTTGTTGACGGATTGCTTGTATCGAATTTGAACCCCATCTTCAGTCAATTTCCGGGCAAATTTATCGGCAAAACGTTGAAATCCGCCTTCAAAGGTGCCCAGCCGGGTGGTGCGTACATGCAAACGGGCCCACATCCAGGCCATATTGACTTTGTCTGACCAGTTTTCGCCAAACTTGCCATCCAGCATGGGTTTCCACATGCTTTCAAATACAAAATTACCAGCTTTGGAGCGCATCCATTGCTCAGTTGTCACCTTTTCCAGGGGTTTCCAGTTCTTTGTGAACCGTAAATAAAGACCGACCAAACCAAAGCGAATTTTATTAATGCCCCAGCCCAAACCGGGGTAGAGCAAGGCCGCTTTGATTGAGTCGAACGGATAAAACTTGCCCTTGTGGTACATCACGCTGACCGGTTTGGGGAATAGGACCTGGTCTGACCAACCCAGTTCCTCGATCAAGCCCAGCAGATGAGCATCGCTCTGAAACCAGTGGTGATAAAAACGCTCGACCGACCAATCCCAGTGCTCTTCTTTGAAACCTGAAGCCAAACCACCCGGGTTGCCGCTGGCCTCAAAAACAACCACTTCATGCCCGGCCTTGATTAAATCCAAGGCTGCGCTCAAGCCGGCAAAACCAGCCCCGATCACAGCAATTTTGCGATTCTTATCCGTCATCCTTTATCCTTCTTCAGTAAACTTTTCCTTGATATCTTCTTCTTGGTATTCCTGGCGTAAACTTTCCAGATCACTGCTGAGGCTGAAACCTTCTTTCACAAAAAAGAAAGCGCCCAGCAAGGTCACTGGCAGCCACAGCGCCACCCGTAAAAGTAAGGTATAACCCAGCGCGTTTTCCGGGTTGACACCGAAAACTTCCATCATCGATTTTGTGGCAGCGTCAAATGTGCCCAGCCCGCCTGGTGCCGCCGGCACCAGCAGGACCAGGTTGACGATCCCCACCACCATCAAAAGGCTTTGGAAACTCAAATCGAGCCCCAAAGCTTTCATCACGCCCCAATAAAGGCCGCCTTCGATCACCCAGATCATGACCGACTGCAGCATCACGATCAGCGATTGCAGTGGAGAGCGCAGCACGTTGAGCCCCTCGGTAAATCTTTCAATAATACCTTTGACGCTTGAACGGAATTTTGTTGGTAATATGTGATCGATCACCCATCCGCTGATGCCGCGCATCCGCTCAGGCATTATTACCATGGCGATAAACAGC
>JAQVUC010000089.1 GCA_028699715.1 Anaerolineaceae bacterium
CATCATGATTGGCGGCGTCAGCCCTTACACTTGCCTGGGTGGACGGGTGTTGTTTATGAACGGTACCCAAGGCGTGATCGGATTGGAACGTTTGGACAAAGACGAAAAACCCAGCCTTGAAAAGATGTTTATCGACACCGGCGCTAGCTCCAAAGAAGATTGCAAAATCGGTGTTGGCGATGTCTGCGGATTTGAACGGCCTTTCCTCGATTTAGGCAAGCGTTTGGTAGCCAAATCGATGGATGACCGGGTGGCCGTGGCAGTTGCCATCGAAGCGCTAAAGCGAATTGAAATCACTCCCAATGAGATTTTCTTTGTGTTCAGCGTCCAGGAAGAAGTTGGTATCCGCGGCGCTATCACAGCCGCTTACGGCGTTGATCCTGAAGTCGGCATAGCTGTGGATGTTACCCGCACTGGTGATACCCCCAAGAGCAACAAAATGGAAGTTGCCTTGGGTAAGGGTCCAGCCATCAAGGTGAGAGACTCCTCCTTCATAGCCGATCCAAAAGTTGTCAATTGGATGGTCCGTGAAGCCAAAGAGCAGGGAATGCCCTATCAGATGGAAGTTTTGGAAGCAGGCGGTACTGACGGCGCGGCTATCCAACGCACCCGGGCGGGAGTGCCTGCCGGCTGTCTTTCCATCCCTTGCCGCTACATCCACTCGCCCTCTGAAATGGTTGATCGTGAGGACTTGGAACACAGCGTGAGCTTGTTGAGTGCTTTGTTGAGTAAAGGCATCCAGCTTTAAAGATTAGCTCTCAAGATGCTTTACAATAAGGTCTATGAAAAATAAGAAGCATCAATACCGCAAGGATGGACTAAAAAGGCTTGCATTGTCAGTTCTTTTACTGACAATGCTCACGCTTACAGCCTGTGAAAGTCTGCCTTTCGACTTAGACTTACCCTGGGCTCTGCCCACTTCTGTAGTGCCAGAAAGCACGGAAGAACCTGAACAGGATCTGACGCCAAGCCCTGAAAATGAGACTGAGCTTACGGAAACTCCCGCGTTGCCGCCTTCAAAGCTAATCCTCTGGCTGCCGCCGGCATTTGACCCCAATAATGAAAGCGAAGCGGGAACAATCCTGCAGGAGAAGTTAAATCTCTTCGCTTTTGAGAACAAAATTGAAATCATTGTGCGTGTAAAATCGCAGACCGGCGCTGGCAGCCTGACGGATGCACTGACAGCAACCAAAGCGGCTGTGCCCGAAGTGCTGCCGGATCTGATCGCCCTCTCCGCGCCAGAACTTCAGCTGGCAGCAGAAAGAGACTTGATTTACCCTCACGAGGCTTTAACCCAGCTCTTGGATGAGAACGATTGGTATCCTTTTGGTCATCAACTGAGCGAAGCTGACGATCTTATCGTGGCTGTTCCGGCAATTGGCGATTCACTCTCCCTTGTTTATGACTCAGTCTATCCCTTCATCCCATCAGATGACTGGACCAATGTAAAGGGCAACTATGGTTATTTTGCCTTTGCGGCTGACGATCCGCAGGGAAAATTCCTGCTGCTCCTGTATATGGCAGTTGGCGGAGAAGTGATGGACAGCCAGGGCTACGCGCTTCTGCAGGAAGAGCCGCTGATTGAGGCACTGCAAATTCTTAAAGATGGTCGGAATGCGCGTCACATTAGCAGCCTGTCATTGGGATTTCAAAACGAAAGCCAACCCTGGCAATCTTTTCTGGACCGCGCTTTGAATACCGCGGTAGTGCCGGTCAGTTTGGTTTTGACCGGTCTGGATGAAAGCAAAGATCAGCCTGATCCCGCTTTGACCCAACCCGATTTCAGTCTCGGCACCGGGTCAGCCTGGGCTTTGGGGAGCCCGGATCCTGCCAGGCAAGAATTAGCCTTGAAATTGCTGAGTCAATTATCTGAAACAGAATTTTTAGCCAGGTGGAGTGAAGCCATGGGTAAACTCCCAGCCAGACCTTCTGCCTTGGGCTATTGGACCCATCCCACCCTGAAACCCGCTTTGGAAGTGATTGCTCAAAATGTGGAGCTCTATCCTCCTGAAGATATTTTAAACAAACTTGGTCCCATCCTCAGGAATGCTACCCTGCTGATATTACGAGATAACGCCAGCGTCAGTGAAACTGCCCGTTTGGCTGTTGAGAGCGTGAAATAAAGATGGAAGAAAAAGATTCTTCCCCCGTTAGCACCAGAAAAAACTCCAGAGGAGTTGTTGGAACTGTGATCGTGCTGGCTGTCATGGCGCTTGCCCTGATCGTTTTTGTGATGATCAATGAACGAACCCCGCTAGTAGAATTAGTTTCGCAAACCCAGACCGCCCAGGTGCAGGACGCGCTGCTTTTGTCTACAATGGTCCCCTGTGAAGACCCTGAAATTGACCCCGTTCCGATCAATCCGGTTGTCAATGTGAATGGAATCGTGATCATGGGAGGTGCCTTGGTGCTGATTGTGCTGGCAGCGGTCTTGAGGGAAGCTTTATTGACTCGTAAGGAGCCATAGGTTTTTTGATGAATCGAATTGAATATTTTCAAGAACAATTGAACAGCTCAACTATGGATGCTGTGGTGATCAACCCTGGTGCCAGCCTGAAGTATCTGACAGGCTTGGATTTCCATTTGATGGAACGCCCGGTCATCCTTTTTATTTCCAAGCGGGATAAACCGAGGATCATCCTGCCCAAACTTGAAGTGGCAAAACTTGAAGACTTGGATTCGGAGATCCAACCTTATTTATTTGGGGACGATCCCAGCCAATGGGGGTTGGTCTTTCAGGAAGCTTTGGCTGCTTTTCAAGGCAAAGCCTTGCGCGTAGGTGTGGAACCAACACGTTTGAGATTTTTGGAGCTTTCGTTTTTACGACAGGTTCTCCCGCAAGCCGATTTTATTGATGGCAGCGCTTTGTTTTCAGGTCTGCGTATGCACAAGGACGAAAATGAAATCAAGAAAATGCGGAGAGCGGCTGAAATCGCTGAAAACGCATTGCTGGCAACCTTGCGCAAAGTCAGAATAGGACAGACAGAAAAAGAGATCGCGGCGGAGTTGTTGATCCAACTCTACCAACACGGTTCCGACCAGGAATTGCCTTTTGCGCCAATCGTCTCCACTGGTCCCAACAGCGCCAATCCGCATGCTTCTCCAACTGACAGAAAACTTGCTGAGGGAGACCTGCTGCTGATCGACTGGGGGGCAAGCTTTGAGGGGTACGCCTCTGATATAACGCGCTGTTTCTATTTGGAAAATTTACCTGATCGGATGCGGGATGTCGCCGAAACCGTTCAAAGAGCCAATCATTACGCGGTCTCGGCTGGAAAAATGGGAATGAAGGCTGGCGAGATCGACCACATTGCCCGGCAGGAAATCGAAGAGAGCGGTTATGGGGACTATTTTTTCCATCGCACAGGCCACGGTCTGGGCATGGAAGCCCACGAACCTCCCTTCATTTTCGCGGATAATGATCAAATCCTGGAAAAAGGCATGGTCTTTACGGTTGAGCCCGGCATCTATTTGCCCGGTGAAGGTGGTGTCAGGATCGAGGATGATGTTGTTGTCACTGAAGAAGGTTTGCTGAGCCTGACCTCACTGCCCAGGGAAGTAATGACAATCGACCGCTACCTGAAACTAATGGATCTGTTTACCAACCTATGATGAACGTAAGCTATGAAACCTTGACCATCGGCCCGATGGGTAATAACATCTACTTCCTAATTGATGAGGACAGCAAAGATTGTGTCATCATCGATCCGGGCTTCCGCCCGAAAACCCAATTGGATTTTATTCAGGAACACGGCTGGAATTTGCGTCAGATCTGGATTACCCATGGGCATTACGACCACACCGCCGGGGTCAAGACCATCAGCGAAGCTTTTAAACCCAACATCCCCATTGCCATGCACCCCGTAAGTTTTAATTGGGCTAAAGAGAACCCTTCAGATCTGGAATTTGGCGTTTCGGTCGATGATGTCCCCAGGGTGGACATCCCTCTCCTGCAAGGTAAATGGTTGAGCATCGATCCGGATAGCTCTGAAAAAGTGGTTGAGGTCAGGGATATCTCCGGGCACAACCCCGGTTCGGTTTTGTTTTATTGCCCCTGTTTGAAAATTGCCGTGGTAGGGGACGCGATTTTCAAAGAAAGTATTGGAAGGACCGACTTTCCGGGCAGTGACCACGCCTTGTTGCTCAAGAATATTCGCGAACAGGTTTACACGCTTCCTGATGATACAGTTTTGTTACCAGGGCACCTGGGACCAACCACAGTCGGGCACGAGAAGCGCTTCAATCCATTTGTAAGAGCCTAACCTAATTTCTTTTTGACACCGCAAGCCTGATGGTTGCGCCTGTTTATTCAGGCATTTCCAAGCCGCCGCTTGCAGCCATCCAATCCACAATACTTTCAACAGCCTTGGGGATATCATTGTCGCTCACATCCACCCGCAAAACCGGCAGGAGCGAACGACTGACAAATTCTTCAAATACATCCTGTTCGCGTTTGAACTGCTCCAGGTCGTCATATTGTTTGGGATTTCCGGAAACTTTCAGGCGTTCTTCACGGGCGGCGGCAAATGACTCGGTTGAGCGGGTGCAGAAAATCAGGCGAAAATTGAGCGGAAGCAGCCGTTCTTCCAGCCAGGTAAAGTCAAAGTCTTTTCCGTAACTTAGATGCTGCACTACTTGGGTGGAAATATGAAAACGATCTATCACCCAGGAATAATAGCGATTGAGCTCAAACAGCTTTACCCAGGTCTGGTAGCTTTCCATTGCCTGGGCTTCTTCTTCGGGGGCAAAATTGATCAAACCTCGCCCCCAGGGGTAATTGGTGAAAGTGCACCATTCAGCCGAAATCAAGGGTGAATGATAGCGATATTTGCGCGGACCGGTGAACCGGGGGTGCTCGTTCAGTTCGAAGGCGATCTCCGTTTTGAAGGTCAACCTGGTTCCTTCCAGGATCACTTTTGGGGTTAGTTTGGACATTTTATACCTCTTGACTGCGATGATCACCCTGCTTGGCTTATTGCTTGACTATGCTCATTAGTCAATTTTAATCTTTTCTAAATTTTCTGGGAGTAGCAATGATGATGTTTCACTAAAATTTTGCCTCTATCCCAATGACCATGCAAAACCTCAAAGCAATTCGTAATTTGAGTTTTCAAAAGACCTCACCGTAAAATCAAGCTGGGAATATAATAAGCAGATTCGTTTTAAACATACCCACAATCGGAGTATCTCATGGATAGTATTGAAGTGAAAGATCTGACCAAGTATTATAGAAAATCCCGAGGGATAGAAGAGCTAAGCTTTTCAGTCCGGCAGGGCGAGATTTTTGGCTTTATTGGACCGAACGGAGCAGGCAAATCAACCACCATCCGCCTCTTACTTTCTCTGATCCATCCCACGGCGGGGGAAGCCTTCATTTTTGGTAAAGACGTCACCAAAGATGGTCCGGATATTCGCAAGGATATCGGATATTTGCCCTCAGAGGTCTTTTACTATGACAATATGCGGGTGGCTGACCTGCTGAATTATTCAGCCAGCTTTTATCCAGGCGATCACAAAAAACGCATTGATTATCTGGCTGGGGTGATGGAGCTGGATATGAAGCGCAAGATCCACGACCTCTCTTATGGCAACAAGAAGAAAGTGGGCATTGTGCAAGGGCTGCT
>JAQVUC010000090.1 GCA_028699715.1 Anaerolineaceae bacterium
TTTTTGACCTGCGGCCCGGGAGAACGCTGAAAAAAACGGAGATATCTTCGCGCGTCCATACTGACAGGCCAGGCACCGGGGTCGCCAGTATGCGAGCGCGGGCAGACCACGCCGCCCAATTTAGCCGAAAAATACTGGTCTTCCGCTTGAATTTCTTCCCCGCAGACCACACACTGCCGCAGCTGAGGGCGAAAGCCGAGAATATCCATCAGATGAACTTCATAATAATGCACCGCCAGACCCGGGGCAATTCCATTTTCCAGCCGCGCCAGGGTTTCAAGCACCAGATTGTAGAGCAGTCGGTTTTCCCCTTCTTCATAGGTGAAGCGATCCAGCAGCTCCAAAACATAAGCTGCCTGTGCGGTCAATTTCAGATCTTCACGAATATTTTGAAAGTTCCTCATGGTCTCAGCCTGGGTGACCACGTCCCAGGTCCGTCCCTTTGCCAACTGCAAAGTCACCTGGGTGAAAGGTTCAAGATGTCCGGCTTTGCGGCTTTTTGGTTTGCGCACTCCTTTGGCGATGGCCTGGATCTTCCCTTTTTCCAGAGTGTAAAGGCATAAAATCCGGTCCGCCTCACCAAATTCACGGTGCTTGATCACTATCGCCTGAGCGCGATAGGACCTCGATTCTCCTGCAGCCATTGTTAGTGTCTTTTCTTTAGATCAAATCTTCAGGACCAAATGAATAAGGCAGCATGCCCTCCAGAGTTGACTCCAGGACAATGTCACCCTCTTCGTCAACCAGGATGATAGGCATATCCGGTGCTCCAAATTCCCGCATCACCTGCCGGCAGCTGCCACAGGGAGAACCCCCATTTTTTGTCGCCACAACTACCGCAAGGATTTTCTTGTTGGCTTCCGAAATGGCGTGAAAAATTGCCACTCGTTCCGCGCAAAGGCCGGAGGGATAGGCGGAATTTTCGATATTCGCGCCGCCGTAAATCTGCATATCATCCGCCAGTACTGCCGCTCCAACGGCATAGTTGGAATAGGGAGCATAGGCGCGTTTTTGGTAGAGCAGCGCCTGGTCAATCAAGGCTTGTTTGATCTCATCCGTTAGCATCGTCATTTTCAGTCTCCGTCACTGAATCTTCCTGTTTTTGAATTTTCGCGACCTTTACAGTCAAGATCCGCCTGGCAACAACTTCTTCCACGGTAAATTGGAATTTTTCGTTTAGGACTGTCTCGCCTGGTTGAGGCACCCGGCCCAGCTGACCGTAGATATATCCGCCCAGAGTATCCGCGTATTCATCGGAGAGATCAGAGCCAGTGATTTCATTGAACTCATCGATGGTGGCGCGTCCTTGAATGATGTAAGCGCCATCGGGCAGTTCTCTGAAGAGTTCTACTTCACCTTTGTCGTATTCATCACGGATCTCGCCAACGATTTCCTCAACGATATCTTCGAGCGTTACAACGCCGGCAACGCCGCCGTATTCGTCCACCACCAGGGCCATGTGCACACCGCGGGACTGCATCTCTGTCAACAGCTCGTCAACCTTTTTAGCTTCAGGCACAAAGTAGGCCGGACGGATCAATGAGCGTTGTTTGGCAATGCTATCATCGCCATCAACCACAGCCAACAAATCCTTGGCATATAAAAGTCCGATGATATTGTCGATGCTGTCGTCATAAACAGGCACCCGGGAGTGACCCGCGTTGATAAATTCCTGGCGGGCATCGCGAATGGTGGTGTTCACGTCTAAAGCCAACACGTCCATACGAGGAACCATGATCTCTTTAGCCATGGTCTCACTGAATTGGAAGATGGAGTAAATCATCTTCCGTTCACCTTCATCCAGGGTGCTTTCTGGTTGTTCCTGTTCCACCCAATCGCGCAAGTTTTCATCCGTGACGGATAGGGTCACCTTTTCAGCGTGTTCGCCCAATAAGGCCATCATCATTTTGGTAACCGGAGAAACCAGGAAAGTTATGATATTGGCTACGCCTGTCCAACTGAGAGCCGCGTTCTCCGGGTCTCCCAACATTTTTCTTTCCATCAAAAATTCGATAGCAGTGACTAAAACCATTACCAAGAGCAGGATCAACAAGATCAGCCAAACATTTGTTATCCCAGCAAAGCGGCTCAAGAGTAAGACGGTCGCTCCGGCCAGTAAAAAGTGAGACATGACCAAACCTAAACGCAGCGCTGTACGCAGACCTTGCTTCTCCAGCAGAGCGATAGATTTGTCGACTTTGATTTGTTGTTCGATGCGGAGAGCTAAAAGCCAGGGCAAACGAACGTGAGAAAACGCCGATTTGGCGGCTGAGGTGAGCAGGCATAAGACAAAAAAGAGCAGCCATAACACTCCCAGCGTGATGAGTTCTGTCACATTAATCCTTTCTTTCCTTGGGACGGGCAGGGACGCCAAAAACGAGGGAGTTATCCGGTACATCGTGGGTTACCACAGAACCAGCCCCTGTTTTTGAATTCTTGCCAATTTTTAGCGGAGCCACCAACATGGTGTCGCTGCCGATAAAGGTTTCGTCGCCGATTTCCGTCGGGTGTTTCATTTTGCCATCATAATTGCAGGTGATGGTTCCCGCTCCAATATTGACATCTTTGCCAATTTTGGCATTGCCAATGTAAGAGAAATGACCCATTTTTGTATGTTCGCCCAGGGTGGAGTCCTTGACTTCACCAAAATTGCCCAGGTGAACGTAGTCCATCAAGACCGCGCCCTTGCGCAGATGGCAGAAAGGCCCCATGCTGACAAAATTGCCAAGCACGGCTTTTTCCGCCAAACTATAGGTGATCTGGCAGTCATTGCCAACTTTTGTGTCCACCAGGGTCGTGTCGGGACCGATTTGGCAGTTCTCGCCAACGCTGGTCAGGCCGCGCAGGTGCGTGTTAGCCAGGATGACGGTATCCGCGCCAATGGTCACATTGGTTTCAACCGTGCAGCTGTCGGGGTCCTGAAAGGTGACGCCATCCAGCATCCATTGGTGGATGACCCTTTTTCGCAGCGCGACTTCACAATCGGCCAGGTCGACCCGGGTGTTGATGCCCAGACCTTCAGCTGGGTCTTCCAACACGAAAGAGTCCATTTTGCGCCCTTGTTGGACGGCCATTTTAATCAAATCGGTCAGGTAATATTCGCCCTTGGGAGAAGTTTGGATTTTTGCCAGGTTTTCCCACAGCCAGTCTGACTGAAAACAGTAAACTGAGACGTTGTATTCTCTGATTTTGAGCTGCTCCGGGGTGGCATCTGCCTCTTCAACAATTGAGGTGACCTTGCCATCCGCGTCACGCAGCACGCGCCCAAACCCACGCGGAACATCGCCCACCACACTTGACATGGTGAGAGTATTACCAGACTCCTGGTGAAACTTCAGGATGGAGGCGATTGTTTCTTTGCGGAGCATGGGCATATCAGCATAGGTAACAAGCACCAGCTCAGATTTGCCCTTCAGCATCGGTTCAGCCATCATCACGGCATGTCCGGTCCCCAACTGCTCGGCTTGCAGAGCAAACTGGACTTTATCAACGTAAGTATCAAGCAGAGCTTTTTGAACCGCTTCGCTACCGTGCCCAACTACGACGACCGGAGGCTCGTCAACCAGATCGATCACAGCATCAAGGGAGTGCAAAACGATGGGTTTTCCCAGGATTGGGTGAAGCATTTTGGGCGTGCGGGATTTCATGCGCGTGCCCATGCCAGCGGCTAAAAGGATTGATGCGATTGTCATTGGATTCTCCAGGGTTTAGACAAGGAAAACAAAGCGAAACAGGACTGTCTCGTCATAGAAAGACATAGATGTGGTTCATCAGATTCGGTATCCACAATAATTCAGCCGGGGCACTTGGAGTCGAACCAAGATCAACGGATTCAAAGTCCGGTGTGCTGCCATTGCACCATGCCCCAAAATAGTAGCCAGTATTTTAGCATAGATTTTTGTCTCTGCCAACTCAGGCTATGGGCTAATTGTACATCAGATTCGCCCTGAACTGCTAATCAGAGGGATCCCCAGGCAGTGCTTCAGGGCATCTCCATCAGGGGCTTTATAGAGTAGCCATTGCTGGCTTCTGTGATTAAATATTCGATTTCCACTCCGTCAATCTGGCCAAACCCAAAGCTGTCTTCGCCGCTCTCGAGAGCTTCTCTGACCATGTTTTTAAATTCAAGCGGGAGCTCTGTATCGGAATTGCGGGGGATCACGTAAATATTTGAGATTTCGGCGAATAGGTTGCCAAGGGGATCAAGTATCGTATATCCTCCCGGAACCTCAAATAAGGTGTATTTTTCGTCGCTAAACACAAAGCTGGCGGCTTCATCAGCCAGGGAGCTTTCCAAACCTACTCGAAATTCGTACAGGCTGGTGACTTCCAAACTTTGCTGGTTATAGGGTTCAATGTGCGCTTTGCTTGCTAAGGCGGCGTCTGTCAGAGTGGAAATTTTGGTTACCCGGCCTGTTTTCGAAATCGCGTAGAAAATGCCCTGGTGCTCAAAATTGTCCTGCTCTGCCTCTGCCGCAGAACGATAGGCGGCGATAAGTTCTTCAGAAACAAGCTGCCCCTGGACGGGACTCACAATATCCATCAGCACTTCAACCACAGGTACAAGCCGGAAAATGCGATAAGAATCCTCCCGCATCCGTTGATACAGGTAATTGATCCCATTAGCGGTGAATTGCGCTTCCCCATTTGTCAGGGCAAGCAAAAAATTTTCCACTTCGTCCCCGTCAAACAGTTCTTCAGGTTTGAGGGAGTAAATGAAATCGTCATTAATGATGGCAAAAGCCTCATAAAGTTCAGTTTCAATTTGCTGCCCAGGGTTGATCTGATCTGGTGCATCCAGTTCAGGAGTTGCAGTCACCAGCTGTCCGGCCCTGGAATCATCCTGGGTTGAACTCGTTTGGGTGCTGATCGAGCAGCCTGCCAGAACGGTAAGAACCACGAATATCAATACTAATTTTTTCATCATTACATGCCTTTTTTGTTTTCCTTATTTTACCCGCCCCTGACCAACCATTCCAGTTGCAAAACGAAAAAGCTGGTGGGGATAAAAAAACCGCTTCGTTGGAAGCGGTCTTCTGTTTTTATCTAAACCAGACTTGCGTCATGAAGAGGATCAACAGCCCCCAAACTCCCGCAAAGACAGCCACCACGGCCATTCCAGCTAAAAGAGCATAAAAAGTGTACTGACGGGCTTCTGACTTTGTCATTCTTTCGCCGTACATCTGTGCTCTTTGCGTTCTTTGCGCTCTTTGATCCAGCCTTTCTTCGGACTTTACTCGTCTGTCATGCCAGGGCATACCGTCAACATCCATGTTGGCGATCACCCTGCCGTCATCTTCCTCAAATTGCTTTTTCCGAGTTTGCATCTACCACAGTTCCTACGTCATTGAATAGATGACATACTACCATATGTCCTGGTTCAATTTCACGTGTTTGTGGAACCTCTTTCTTACAAATATCCATTACACGCGGGCAGCGGGTATGGAATTTACAGCCAGATGGTGGGTTTGCAGGGGAAGGAATGCTGCCTTCAAGAATGATCCGTTTCATCTTATAGTTCGGATCCGGCACCGGAACCGCGCTCAAGAGAGCCTGAGTATAAGG
>JAQVUC010000091.1 GCA_028699715.1 Anaerolineaceae bacterium
TGTGGCCTTCTTACGGGACCTCAAGCGACCCAAGCTCGCATGCCGGCCGCTCTGATGTTGACGCTCCCCTGGAAGCCAAAGAAGCTTTCATCAATTACTACCTGGACATGCCCCTGAACCTGCCAGCCGAAGACTTAAAAATTGCCGGATTATCCGTCGATTACCTGGGTGGGATCCGCTATGAATTGGTGGAAATGCAGCTTTCTGATGAGAGCGGGGATGACCATTACTACCTGCGCCTGCGCGCTTCAGGAACAGAGCCAATCAACCGGATCTATATTGAAGCCGCTAGTTTGGAAACAGGTCAGCGCATGATGAATGAGGTTTTGGCACGTCTGGAGACGCTCACCATCGAAACCCTGCGCCAAGCCTGGTCCCCTTGGCATTTGGTGGACATGCTGGCACAATCCAAACTCAGCCCGAGAACGCTCGAAACAGTCAAAGAAACCATTGAAGAGAAGGGCTGGCAAAAGGCTGAGATCATCACCAAAATCCAGGAAATGATGCAGACGCTTGAAAAACGCAACCGCAAAGTCATTGCTGCCTGGGAAGAGGCTTTGAGAGGATAAGCCTTTAGCCTATTAAGCTTTCTGAACTCAGGCGAAGATCACCTTCTTCGCCTGTTTTTGTGCCATTACTGGCTGCTAAGCTTGATGATAAGAAATTTCCAACCTTAAATTAATAAAACTCTTGCACTCCTTCGTTATAGTAAAGCTAATGAGAAAAATAGCTGTGAAAACAGATAAGGAGAAAATATGGCAAAGATTATTGGAATCGATTTAGGAACAACCAACAGTGTCGTTTCCGTCATGGAAGGCGGATCGCCAACTGTTATTACAACATCAGAAGGCTCACGTCTCTTGCCTTCAGTGGTTGCTTTTAATAAAAATGGCGAAAGAATGGTTGGCATCCCTGCCAAACGGCAGGCTGTTGTCAACCCTGAGAACACGGTCTCTTCAGTTAAACGTTTTATGGGACGCCGTTATGATGAGGTAGAGCAGGAACGAAAGATCGTCTCATTTAAGGTCATTGAAGGACCCAGTGGAGACGCGCGTATTGAGATTCCTGTCAACAATCAAACCTACACCCCGCAGGAAATTTCAGCCATGGTTTTGGGCAAACTGAAGGCAGATGCTGAAGCCTACTTGGGTGAAAAAGTCACCCAGGCGGTCATTACCGTGCCGGCTTACTTCAACGACAGTCAGCGCCAGGCCACCAAAGACGCCGGCAAAATTGCCGGGCTTGAGGTCATGCGCATCATCAATGAACCGACTGCTTCCGCTTTGGCCTATGGGCTTGAGAAAAAAGATAATGAAATCATCCTGGTATTCGACCTGGGCGGTGGTACTTTTGACGTATCCCTGCTTGAAGTAGGCGGCGGCGTGGTGGAAGTAAAGGCCACCAATGGCGATACCCACTTGGGTGGTGATGACTGGGACAACGTTGTGGTCAACTGGGCGGCTGATGAGTTTATGAAAGAACAGGGCATTGACCTGCGGAAAGATCGCCAGGCTCTGCAGCGTCTGCGTGAAGCGGCTGAAAAAGCCAAGATCGAACTCAGCACCATGCTGGAAACAGAACTGAACCTGCCCTATATCACCGCTGACGCGGGTGGACCAAAGCACCTTTTGCTGAAATTGACCCGCTCAAAATTTGAACAAATGACCGAAGATTTGCTCCACCGTGTTAAAGGACCTTTTGACGCGGTCATAAAAGACGCCAATCTGAGCGTCGATAAAATTGATGAAGTTGTGCTGGTGGGTGGCTCAACCCGTATGCCCATGGTGCAGGAATTCGTCAAGAAAATGACCAATGGCAAAGAACCCAACAAAGGCGTCAATCCTGATGAAGTTGTTTCAGTGGGCGCGGCCATTCAAGGCGGCGTGCTGGCAGGGGATGTCAAAGACGTTCTGCTGCTGGATGTGACCCCGCTCTCCCTGGGTTTGGAAACCCTGGGCGGTGTCATGACTCGTTTGATCGAGCGCAATACCACCATTCCGGTCAAGAAGACCGAAACCTTCTCAACGGCTGAAGACAGCCAGACCGCGGTGGATATCCACGTGCTGCAGGGCGAACGCTCCATGGCAGCCGACAATATGACCCTGGGTCGCTTCCGTTTGGATGGCATTCCCCCGGCGCCGCGCGGTGTACCGCAGGTTGAAGTTACCTTTGATATCGACGCCAACGGCATTATCAACGTGACCGCCAAGGACAAGGCTACCAATAAGGAGCAAAAAGTTACCATTACCGCTTCGACCAACCTGGATAAGAGTGATGTTGAGCGTATGGTGCGCGAAGCCAACCAGAACAAGGCTGAAGATGACCGCCGCAAAGCGCTGATCGAAGCACGCAACATGGGCGATAGCGTGGCCTATCAATCCGAAAAGAGCCTGCGTGACCTGGGTGAGAAAGTGGACGTTGCCATGCGTAACGACGCCGAAGCCAAGATCCAGGTTTTGCGCGGAGCCCTGGCCGGGGATGACGTAAGTGCTATTACCAACGCCAGCAACGCGCTGCAGGAAGTTATGCAGAAGATCGGTTCATCCGCTTACCAGCAGGCAGGTCCTGCTGAGGGTGGGCAGCCTGGCGAGCAGTATGGCGGCCAGCCTGGTCAGCAGCCCAGCGGCTCTGATAGTACTGATGACGATGTGGTGGATGGAGAATTCCACGACGCCTAACCTATAATAACAATCAAAGAGCTGACTTGAAGTTGAGTCAGCTCTTTTTTTATAGGGTTGAATTGCTTGGGCAGTTTATTGAGAATTTAATTCATCTGCCAGGGCTAAGAGTTCTTCGTTGGGTGGGATATCTGTCATGTCGTGCCCATAGTGTACATAGCGGGCGATGCCATTTTTATCGATCAGGACCTGGGCGGGCATGCGGCCTAACTTAAAGAGGTTCACTTCCTGACCATAAAGTTTCAAAGTGCCGGCTTTTGGATCTGGCAAACCGATAAAGGGCAATTCTTCTTTCTGCCAATATTCTGCAAAAGCCTGGGCGTTTTCCGGCCCCAGAACGATGATCTGGACATCGCGCTCAACAAATTTTTGGTGGTCATGACGCAACTGCGCCATATGCTTTTGGCAAAATGGTCAGGTAAAACCACGGTTGAAGACCAGCAGCACGTTCTTGCTACCGGTGAAGTCGCTCAAACGGACAATTTTGCCAGAAAAATCCGGCAATTCAAAATCCGGAGCAGGTGTATTGATGGCTACTCTGGGCATGTTTCTCCTCTACTTGTCTGGAAGTATTGTATAAAGAAATTATATCTTACCTGTCTCTTCACTCTTTCTCTATTAGCAACTATTTTCAAAACTAATAGTAACTAGTTCCTTGGCGTAAAAGCGCGAAATTGCTGATGCTTGAGCCCCTGATATAATCAAAAAATGCAATTCAAGCTATGGAAATTGATTTCTTTGATTCTTTTGACAGCTGTGCTGTTTGCGTTGACTGGCTGCCTGATCGAGATTGAATACCTGCCAACCCAAACGCCCGCCCCTACGACAACTGTGCTTGATTTACCCAGTTCCAAACCAACAACGTCCTCAACCGAAACACCTTTGCCCACCGCTACAGCCATTCCCAGTCCAACTGCCACTCCCGAACCGGTCACATTCACGGTCAAGGAGAATACGGATATGTTCAGCATCGCCCTGTATTACGGCATCACGTTGGACGAGTTGAAAGCGGCTAACCCGGAGGTCAATCCCAATGCTATGAGCCTGGGCACAGTGCTGCTGATCCCGGTCACTCCAACCGCGCCATCCTCTCAAAGAACCCCCGCTTCAGGTCTTACTCCGGCAGCTGCTGACGGCTCTGTGGTGATCATGGGTGAGCCTGTCTGTTATCCTGAGCCATTAGGGGGCGTTTACTGCCTGGTCAGTGTTGAAAACAACGGCGAGGAAAGGGTTGAAAACCCTTCTGTTTATTTTGCGATCAGCAACCAGCTGCAAAGTTTCAGCAGGGAAGCAATCGTCTTTAGCCCATTGAATATTCTCCCGGCGGGCGCAAGCTTGCCCGTCATGGCCTATTTTGCCGGTCCGGTACCAGCGGATGTGTCCGTTCTGGCAGAGGTGGAAAATTGGCTGCCGGTCATGCCGGATGACAGCCGTTATGCCCAGGCCGAGGTGGGCGAGAGCCAAATTGAATTGGCTGAAAATCAGCTCTCCGCCCAAGTCAGCGGAGAAATTATTGTCAAAAGTATTGATAAAGAACTCCATTCCCTCCGGCTGCTTGCCGCCGCTTATGACCAGGCTGGCAATGTCGTTGGATTGAGGCTTTGGGAAGCCGATTCGCCAATCAACGCCGATGCCCCCATTCCATTTTCAACCTTTGTTTATTCTATATCCCAGCCAATCGACAAAATTGAATTATTTACGGAAGCCAGATTCCAAACACCCTGAGGTGAGCATGCGATCCTACCTTTTCCCTGAACTTGGCAAGAAAACCTACATCATGGGCATCATCAATCTGACGCCTGACAGTTTTTCCGGCGACGGCTTATTCAAACAAGACGATGTTGAAACTGCCGCCCTGGAGCAAGCCCTTGGCTTTGTGCGGGATGGGGCAGACGTATTGGACCTGGGGGCGGAATCGACCCGGCCTGGTTCACGCAAGCTGGATGTGAGCGAGGAGCTGGACCGTATCCTGCCTACCCTGTCGCTTATCCGTAGGGAACTGCCAGAGGTCTTAATTTCGATCGACACGTACAAAGCGGCAACCGCGCGGGTGTGCCTGGAGTTGGGGGCAAACATCATCAACGATGTCTGGGGTTTCCGGCATGATCCCGCCATGGCGGGGGTGGTGGCTCAGTTTGGCGCCACGGCAGTGCTGATGCACAACCGCGAGCTGGGGGCGCGGGCAGTGCAGAGCGAGCTGGGCGGACATTATGAGGATGTGGTTTATGAAGATGTTTTGGCTGAAGTGAGTGAGGTTTTATCCCAGTCTGTATCCATCGCTCAGGAAGCTGGAGTAGGCGAAGACAAGATCATTCTCGACCCCGGGATCGGTTTTGGTAAAACGATTGAACAAAACCTGTATTTACTCAAGCATCTGGACAGGCTGACCTCGTTGAACTACCCGATTTTGTTGGGCATCTCGCGTAAAGGTTTTATTGGTCACACGCTTAATCTGCCCCAGGGAGAGCGGCTTGAAGGCAGCCTGGCTGCCAATGCCTGGGGCGTGATGATGGGGGCAAACATTTTACGGGTGCACGACGTCAAAGAAACTGTTCGCCTGGCACAAATGCTGGACGCGATCCGGGGTGCAGCCCTGTAACAAGCCCAGCATGGTTGGAACATTCCAACAAAGAATTCGTCTTAAGCATAACCGGCGTATATCTTTCTGCGCGGGTGTGGAGTTACGATGAAAACAAGAATTTTCTTTGTCTTTTTAGCGCTTCTGGTTGTCCTGGTTGGCTGCCAGATGCCTACCCCAGGCTCTGATCCTGAGATCGAGCAACTCAAGCAGCAAAACCAACTTCTCTCACAGCAACTTTTGGAAGCCGAGCAGCAAGC
>JAQVUC010000092.1 GCA_028699715.1 Anaerolineaceae bacterium
AAGTGTCAGAACTGATCGTAGCTGTGTTTGTGATTGTCGCGCCTTCCGCGGCGGTAACTTGCGCAAAGACATAAAAGTTGACCCGATCACCGCCCGGTGCCAAATCGTTTAAGGCCCAGGTAACCGTGTCACCATCTACCGAAGGTGTGATGCCGGAAGTATCACTGATGTAAGTCAGACCCTCTCCAAAGGTGTCCGTAATATTGGTGTTTACGGCTGTTCCCTTTCCGTCATTGAAGTATTGAATATTGAAAGTGACATTTCCTCCTACACCGGGATCTCCGCTCTCAAGCCATTTGTCGATTTGTAATCGCGAACTTGGGTAGCTGAAATCACCTATTACTTCATGGCCTGCCAACTCAAAGTAAGCCACCATCACATCAGTATCCGGTTGAATATCGTACTCCCCGTCCCAACTGCAACTATAAGGGTAAACATCTGCGACTGGGTCCGCGTTAACATACTTGTTACCGGGGGAATCATTCTCCCAGATGTAACAGCCTATATCAATTGGCTCTGGCAACCGCCAGGGCACATCAACAGTACCGCTGATTTGTTCATTCGTCAGGTCCAAATCTCCTGTGATAGTGCCGATTTTGACATCAGTAGTAAATTCAAGACCTCCGTCTACCTCACCATGGATCGTATCTCCCGGCTGCATGTCAGGCCAACCAGGCACCCAATGCGCCCCTTCCATATTTGTATAAAACCCTGTTGTGCTTCCCCATCCATATACATAGCCGGAAATGAGGTCGATATGCGCTTTCTCAATTAAACTTTCGTCCAATACCTGTAAATGAATATCATGCCCCGCTTCGTAAGAGCCCGAGATCCATTCATGGTCATAGTGCACTTGCAGGATCAGTTCATCAGTATAGGCTGTATGCACGCTGTAGACCCAGTGTTCAGCCGGGTCCATGTAAAGCGCGGCAATTTGCTGTCCAGGCTGCACATCCCATTCTGTTGTCCAATCACAAGTGAATGGGTCAGTCCCATTTGGTAAGACAGAAGATTCACAACTCGAAGTCCCTTCAGGCGCTCCCCAAGGATGAACCTGGACGGGTACTTCCATATCTTGCGGAAGCCAGGGCACTGAAACATAACCCGTGAAACTGTCTGATTCAGCTTCCAAAGTACCGGAAATCGTACCAAGGCGCACTTGGACATTATAGGTAGTGTCACCCACTGTTACTTGACCGTATACCCAATCCCCGGGATGAATATCTGGCTGTTCCGGATCCCACACAACCCCTTCCGTAGTGGTCGAAAAGCCCGTCCCCAACCATGGGAGATGACCGGTTGTGATCGTTGTCCTTGCTTTTTCATCGCCTTCACTATCAGTAACCCACAAAGTCACATCATAACCGGACGGATAACTGCCCTCTATCCAGTCATGATCATAGTTAACGTTCAGATACAGGTTATAGTCAGGCTCATAAAATTCTTCAATTATTTTGTTAGATTGGGGGTCCCTGTAGGCAACTCCTATCCACTGGTTGACTTCAACATCCCACTCTGTAAATGGATCCCAAAAGCAAGTGTAGGTATTTGCAGGATTGCCATCGGGAATGACAGAAGAATGCTTATCTGGCGCTCCATCCGGTGCTCCCCAGGCATAACACTCAACATCCACTAATCCCGGATCTGGGATCAACCAAGGCGCATTGATCGTTCCACTGATGCTGTCAGTATCAACATTTACTACGCCTGTGATATCACCAACCTGGGAATAGGTTTCATAGTTACCTCCATCAACTGAACCGTAAATTTTGTCTCCAGAAACTATGTCAGGTGGTGAAGGCATCCAGGACACACCATCCATCCAAGTAGCAAAGCCTGTTTGACCGCCCCACTCCTCAATTTCAGTTGTTTCAATGGTTGTGTGAGCCTTTATATTATCGTCACCATCCTTCACTGTCAAAACGATGCTGTGCCCTGGTGCGTATTGGCCTTCGATTTGATCATAATCCGTTCGAATCTCCATGATCAAATCAGGCGTCCTGAAGTATTGATGATAATTAATATCAGCTCCATCATCAACTGTGGCAAAATGGATATAGCCTTCCCCGCCCCGAGGAATATCAGTATAAGTGGCGCTGAAGTTGCCTGAAGCGTCTGTAGTCACTTCCTGATCTCCATTATCCCATCCGCTATGAATCGTCACGGTCTGAGAATTCCATCCGCCTATCTCTCCGGATACGGTATCTGTGCTTGAATCAGCAATAGATACCAATGGGGTTGGGATTGTAAAGTCGACTGGATAACTTCCCGGTTCGGCAGTGATCGTGATTGTATCTCCTGGGTTGAGCTCAATCGGAACATCAATTCCCCAACAGCCGTTGCATCCCGGATCAGCATAAGAATTAATCGTTTCGCGTGGGGTCTCGATGGTGACATTTGAACCGGGAATGGCATTACCCCATAACCAATCATTTACTCCCAGGTTTAACCACATGCCCACATCGTAGACTTCATAATCGTTGGGTGCATAAGCCCAGACTTCACCCCCCGTGTTGTAATTATTGGTAGAAATGATCAGCTTCCCCCCAAAAGTGGTGATGGCATTATCCCAATAGGACCGTTCATTGCTCGTATCGCCAAACCCCGCAAAACCAACCTGTTCCCAATTGGTTCCATTACCTGTGCGCCAGACTTCCAGTCCCGTGTCGGGATTTGCACCTACCAGGTAGAGCATACCGTCGTATACCTCCAGACCATTCTCTTCCCTTATGCCTGAGCCTAAATCGCTGAAGGTCAGCATGTGCGTCCAACCGCTGCCATCGGCTGAGCGCCAAACCTGGGTGCTGGTTGCATCCCAAACACCCGCGTAAAGATAGCCGTCAAAAGCCGCCAGCGAAGAGATCGCAGGGGAAGTGCCGGTTGTCATTTGCTCAAGTAATGTGCCGTCAGTCCTCCATAATTGGGCACCTGTTTCCCAATTGCCTGTGCCCCAATAAAGGTAGCCACCAAAGATTTCAGTGGATATTGCTCCGCCCACGATGTTATCGGGATCCAACCCGTTGCCGAATATTGTCCAATCCGTGCCATTGTTGGTGCGCCAGATTTGAGCGCTGGCGCCGTTCCAGGTGCCGGCATAAAGCTTGCCATCGAACACCGCAAACCGCGCTATGCCGTTACTGGCATCACCAAATCCATCTGTAATAACTTCTTCCCAGATTTCCCCATCTGAAGTTCTCCAGATCACGCCGTTCCAATCTCCGCAGTACAAATAGGTGCCAAATACGACCAGGTCTGCACAGCCATTTCGCGGGCGCTCATCTACCAATTGCCAGCTGCTGCCGTCATCCGTTCGCCATACCTCTGCCGAACCGTATCCATCCGATTTCCACGTGCCGGCGTAAAGATAGCCATTGAACTCCTGGACAGCGGGGATCAGATAGTTGGTGCCTCCAAAACCATCCTCATTCAACTGCTGCCAGGGGGATGAACCCTGAACTGTATTTTCGAGCAAATCCACAGCTGCCGAACTCAATTCAAAGGAATTATGTGATGTAAATGAGGAATCACGACTATTATCCACCTGAGGTGGTGGAACAAAGTCATCAAGGAGGTCAAGTGTCCTATCATTTTCTTCATAGTAAATCGAATGGGTTGAGTACTCCACTGGTTCCAAATCTTCCTGAACTGAGCTCAGTTTTGACTCAAACTTCGATTCATCTCTAACGAATTCTTTTTGAGGATCCGTCGGCATGGCAAAAACCGAATTCACCAAAAAGCCCGAAAGCACAAAAACAAAAATAACAAGCGGGACCACATTTTTTGCTCGCATGATTTGCTCCTTTTTTAAAATTTTGCAGATCGAATAAAAACAGCTTGACCGCTATACAAGGTCAGCAAGACGCATGAAGAATATGAGAATTAGATTGATTTTTAGATTCTGAGGTAAACCGCTCAAAAAGTAAGCCATTGCATACCTTTCATAACTACGCTCCAGGAAGTTTGATCATCATTTTCTCCCCGAATCGACCCTGGAAAATTTGGTACATGTATTTTATGATTTTTTTGTTTGTGTGTCAAGGCAAGCGCATTAGTTCATCTAAAATGTTACTGAAATGCTATCGTTAGGTCAAATGAAAATGTTACCGAGGTGGCGATGGCAGAAACGGATCGAATGAGCATAGATGAACGCAGGAAATATTTACACAAGATCTGGGGGAGATACCGAAACTCGACTAAAAGGGAAAAGAGTCAACTGTTGACTGAAGCAGAGGCTGTCACAGGGATGCATCGCAAGTCAATCTTGCGTATTCTGAATGGGCGTTTGTCCAGGAAGAAGCGAGAGAAACAAAGGGGTAAGAGCTATGGCTGCGAAGTAGAAGATGCTTTGCACATCATTGCTCGTAGCCTGGATTACCCCTGTGCTGAACGTTTGAAGCCTAACCTAACCTGGATGTCCGAACATTTGGCTGTGTATGGTGAGTTGCAACTTGATGCTGAACTACGTGAACAATTGGCAAAAGTGAGCATCTCAACCGTGAAGCGGCTGATGAAAAAACGTGGAAAAGCTGAACCTAAAATGGCTTTCCGCAAGCCACCCAATCAGCGACAGAAACAATTGAGCAGAAGTATCCCTATCCACCGCATCGATTGGCAGACAGAAGAGCCAGGTCACTTTGAGGTTGATCTGGTGCACCATTGTGGCCCAACCGCAGGTGGTATCTATGTCTATAGCCTGCAAATGGTGGATGTTGCCACCGGTTGGGCTGAACCAACCGCTATCTACGGTAACTCTTTCCAAGCTACCAAAGATGGCTTTGACTTCCTTTTGGCTCGTTTACCTTTCGATGTGCTCGAACTTCATCCCGATAATGGTGCTGAGTTTATCAACCAGTTGCTCTATCGCCACTGGCATGCCCTTGTCCCCAATCTGCAGGTTTCGCGCAGCAAGCCCTATCGCAAGAATGATAATCGCTTCGTCGAGGAAAACAACCACAGCCTTATCCGCGCTTACATCGGCCATTCCCGCTTTGACAGTCTTGAACAATTGACCTGCCTGCGTGAACTATATGACAAGCTTTGGCTCTATCACAACTTCTTCTTGCCTGTCATGCATCTCAAGCAGAAACGGATTACCCCACAGCACACCTTGCATCGTATTCACGACCAGGCACTTACCCCACTTGATCGTCTGATAAAAAGTGGCGTACTCTCAAAATCCCGCGAAACCGACCTGCTGGAAACCAGAAGCGCAATCAATCCCATGTTGTTGCGCTCCCAAATCGATAACCTCATCACCAGGTTGCTTGATTTACCTTGCTTGAAACCCGGAGAAAATGTTGATTTTTTTCAGACCAAACACAACCTTAAAGAACCTTCAGTAACATTATCTTTTGAACCAACAACTATGTCACGGTAACATTATCATTTGACTTGACACTTCTTGTAAAGGGAATTGGTGGGGGAAAATTACGGAAATTGGTCAGAATTGCCATATTTTCGTATCGAGAGCTTTGTTCGTCCGATTGTGCCCGCCCTGATCCTCTGCT
>JAQVUC010000093.1 GCA_028699715.1 Anaerolineaceae bacterium
ATAATCGCAACGCCGCCTACGATTAGCATATATTTTATGTAGACGATCATTTCTTCGTGCAGCATATTAGTATAATAATTGAAGGGAATAACGAGATATGCATCCAAACCTTGAATCGGGTGATAGAAAAAATTTTGTTCTTGCGCTTGTTCATTGCTGTACGGCATCAGGTTACCAAAAACCTTGTTGTTGGCGAAGGATGGCGTAAGCATCTCTGCTTCCGGATGCATAGACCCAATGATCAACGCAGAATCATCTGAAGAAAGAACAACGCCACTCTGCGAAATAATGAATCCGTCCGATAAATAATTTGCATACATTGTTCTAATGTGGCTTTCATTGATACCGAAAACCACGACGCCAATCTTTTGAAAAGAACTCGGTTCATAGATAAAACGAACAAACGTCAAACCCATAGCGTTTTTGCCTATGCTACAAGGATGCCACTGCGACAAATCAAATTTTCCCGGAGTGATATTCGCGCCCTGTAATCGGTAATAGTCTATGCATTGATCAAAATCGGAAAAAGGCAACGTGTACAAATCAGCGGGCTCCATAACGTATCCATTTTTAAAATAGATACCCACAAAATCAAATCCTGCATAAACAGCATTACCGGATTTCGTCAGTTCATTCACATGTGCTGTTATTTCCTGGTCATAAATATTTACAATACGGCTATTCAGGTGATCTGGAAGCGCCATTACTGCCATGCTTCTCAGAGCTTTTAGCTGAAGTAGATTGTCCGTATTTTTCACTTTGTCAGAAAAACCAATAGATAAATCGGTACTTACGGAAGTTATATTCTGTCTGCTCAAACGCATACCGATGTTCTTAACACGGTTTGTAGCCAACATGTAGGAGCAAAATGCTGTGCCTATGGTCACAAACAAAGAAACAAAAATCAGTGAGAGAAGTATCTTGTGGCGCAGGGAAACAAATCTGGGCCATTTTGCTTTCGTTTTTCCCATGTGCGTACGCCCCCCCTCATCATGAATGATTTTCTTTTTATATGGGAACATAACTGCTTTCTGTTTCTGCTGATTAACCAGAAACAGGCTCACCAATGCGAACCAATTCCGCACGGATCTGATCCCAATACCCATCCTGCAGTTTGCAGACATAGTCGGGCGTAAAGTCACCCTCATAGCCCAACAGGTTCATTGCTGCGCTAAAGGAGGGCCACAGATCATGTCCCACAAAGAAGTCACGCAAAGCAACAATATTATTCAGATATCCGGCAGCGCCCGTATCATCACCTTCAGCTAGTGCGGCAAACAGTTTTTCAGTATTATATGGTGTACAGGACAACATACCATCCAGGCAGTTGTCTATGCCCCATTTGTAGGCGATATCAAAAGTATCTAAACCGGAGTATACCGTAATGAAATCTCTAGGCACATCGGGATTAAGTTTTAACTTTCGGAACATCTGCTCATCAGCCGATTTAATGCCTGCTAAATTGGGAATGTCACGAATCATTTCCAGAACGATATCACAAGTGATCTTGGACTGGGTAACGACTGCCAGGTCATACAGTAAAATATCATGTCTGGTAGCAGCAGCAACACCCTTAAAGAAATTGATCAACTGCGCGCTTGTGCTGCTGTAGTAATAAGGCGCAGTGAAGACAAAGCCTGCAATGTCCAGATTTTCCATTGCTGCCATGCGCTCTTTAGCCCGTGCAATTGAACAGTCCATTGCACCAACATAAACAGGTACACGGCCTGCAGCAGCTTCAACCGCAGCCTTGGCAACCTGAGGACACACATCCTGGCGAATATAGGGTTGGATTCCCATTGATCCCATACACAAAACAGCGACAGCACCGGCCTTTATCTGATCTTCGATCTGCCTCTTGTAGCTAGCTGCCAGCAGATTTCCGTCTTGATCCAGAGGGGTGCCAAGGGCAGGTACAAATCCAGGTTTCATAATAATTTCCTCCAATTTATTTGATGATTAAGTTGATTCTATCTGACTAATAGTGCCATGTGCCCAATTATATTTCAACAGGCTGGAACAATCGTAAAACAAATACACCTAAATAATGATGTATGAAAGACTATTCCTCGTCAAAAAGATGGCAGGCAACGAAATGTCCATTTGCCTTTTCTTCCAGGCGGGGTTTCGACTGCTTGCATACCGCCATGCATCTGCTGCATCTTGGGTGAAACGGGCAGCCGGAAGGCGGATACATGGGAGAAGGCACATCACCTTCCAGAATAATGCGGTCATGTTTGCCTTGATACACAGGAACAGGAATCGCACTAAGCAGCGCTTCGGTATAGGGATGCATTGTATGACTATATAATGCGTCAGCTTCAGCCAGTTCAACCATGTTACCCAGATACATAACACCGATACGATCTGACATATAATGCACAACGGAAAGGTCGTGCGCAATAAAGATAAAGGTAAGTCCCAATTCCTTTTGCAGCTTACGCATAAGGTTGAGAAGCTGTGCCTGAATGGAAACGTCCAGTGCAGAAACTGGCTCATCACAGACAATCAGTTTCGGTTCTAGAACCAGTGCCTTTGCAACGCAAATACGCTGTCTTTGACCACCGGAGAATTCATGAGGGTAACGGTACATATAGTCAGGCTGCAGATTAACACGTTCCAGCGACATGGCGATCAGTTCTTTTCGTTTTTCCTTATCACCGCCGCCAATGCCATGGATACGCATGGGTTCGTCAAAGGCCTCCATAATGGTGTGCTGAGGATTCAACGCAGCATAAGGATCCTGGAATACGATTTGTAGTTTTTTGCGAAATTTGAAGCTATCCTCGTGGTCAAGCGTCAACAGATCCTTCATTTCACCATCAGCGTTAAAGAATATCTTGCCATTTGCAGGTTTCAGCAAACGTATGATGCACTTGCCCAGAGTGGTTTTGCCACAACCGGACTCGCCAACCAGGCCGAATGTTTCACCTTCTTTAACAGTAAAGGAAATATCGTTAACCGCTCTCACACTAGGTTTCTGTTTTTCCAGGAAACGACGAGGGCTTGCAAATTCCATGGTGAGATTTTCAACCACCAACAGATTTTCCTCGGTTTTATTCTGCATTCTGTTCACCTTCTTCAAACAACAGACAACGCACGCGATGACCGTCCTCAATAATTGTATCTATCGGGAAACGATTAAAACAAGCTTCAGTAGCATAAGTGCAGCGATCAGCAAACTCACACCCATGAAAGACTGTGGATGCATCGGGGGTTGTGCCCTCAATGGTATCCAACGCCCGCGCCTTATCCATACCCATGACAGGCACAGAACGCATCAATGCCTTGGTATAGGGATGCTGAGGGTTGGTAAAGACCTGTTTCACAGTCCCCTGTTCAACAATACGGCCCATGTACATGACAGCCACATCATCAGCAATCTCTGCAACAACGCCCATGTTATGTGTTATAAAGATAACGGAGGTACCATGTTCCTGCTGCATCTTGCGGATTAGATCCAGAATTTGTGCCTGAATGGTAACATCCAGAGCTGTGGTGGGTTCGTCAGCGATCAAAATGTCAGGATTGCAGATCATGGCAATCGCAACCATGATACGCTGCTTCATACCACCGGAAAATTCATGAGGATATTGATCATAGCGAACCTCAGGTGTGGGAATTTCTAAATCGTTGAGCAACTGCATAATACGGGCTTTTGCCTCTTTCTTAGAAATTCGTTCGTGCTTAAGCAACATTTCCATGATCTGACGACCGACGGTATACACCGGGTTCAGCGTGGACATAGGGTCCTGGAAGATCATTGCTATTTCCTTGCCGCGAATCGCTCGAATCTTCTTGCTGTTACGTGAATAGCTGCTAAGGACCTGTGGCTTGTTAGCGCCTTTTTTAAAATATTCAACGCTGCCCCCGGCAATGTATCCGTTTTCAGCAAGCAATTGTAAAATGGAATGAACAGTCTGGCTCTTGCCACAGCCGGACTCACCGACAATGCAGAGGATTTTGCCACGTTCAACATTAAAGGAGACACCATTGACAGCATGAACAACACGCTTTCCAACTTTAAATTCAGTCTTCAGGTCATCTACCTTGAGAATATAATCTTTTTCTGCCATGATTGGGGCCTCCTCACTTCGTCGTAGAATCCAGTGCATCACGCAGACCATCACCAAAAAAGTTGATGCTCAGGGTCAGCAACAGGATCGCTGCGCCAGGTACCATCCACAGCAGCGGCTCATTAAGCAGGATATCCATACGCTTGGCACCATTCAGAATATTACCCCATGTTGGGATATCAGCAGGCAGACCAATACCAAGATAGGTCAAACCAGCTTCACTGAGAACATAACCACCAACATTCATGGTGACGTTAAGGATAATCGGACCCATGGTATTGGGAACCATGTGATGAAACATAATGGAGAAACTGCTGATGCCATTTGCACGGCAGCTTTCAACGAAAGGTTCCTGTTTCAAAGAGAGGATACGGCTGCGAACAATGCGCATGGTTCCGCCCCAACCAGTAAGAATCCAAATAGCCAAAACAATGTTAATGCTTCGGCCTGTAATACCGGCCAGCAGGATAAAAATTAAGGTTGTGGGAAACAGAGACATAAATTCCTGCACAGTCACCAAGGTCCTGTCCACTTTGCCACCATAGTAGCCGGAAACACAGCCCAGGATAGCCGCAAGCAGATTGGTGCCCAGAGAGGCAGCGATGCCAATCAGCAGAGACCAGCGACCACCGTAAAGAACACGGGCCAGCAAATCGCGTCCCAGACGGTCCGTGCCTAAGGGATGCTCCGCAGACATAGGCAGACTTTTCTGGGTTAAATCAATAAAGCCGGGATCATATGAGGTCAGTAAAGGGGCGCAGATACACGCGGTAAGCAGAAGAAAAAGTCCAATAAGACCAACAATCGCCAGACGGTTCTTCATAAATTTCTGAATGCTTCTCTTGGTCAGAGAGGATTTCACAGGTTTATTTTGTTTTGTTTTCTTCATATGAAAATCCTCCACTTATTCAAAACGGACACGAGGATCCAGCAAAGCTGTAAACAGATCCACCAGTGTACTTGCGATCAAGGTCATTGCTCCGGTCAGTAAAGTACCAACAAGAACGACAGGAAGGTCACCGGCCAGAGAGGCTGTCAGACTCATGGTACCAACGCCTGAATAGGCGAAGATCTGCTCAATAACCACAGAACCACCCACCAAACGAGGCAAACGCATCACCAACAAGGTCTTAACAGGGGTCATTGCATTCCGCAGACCGTGCTTGACATAAACGGTTGTTTCGCTCAGACCCTTAGAACGTGCAGTTTTAATATAATCTTTACCCATAACGTCCAGCATGGTGGTTCTGGTGTAACGCTGCAGAGCGGCAACCAAACCAAAAACCATCGTACCAATGGGAAGGATCATATAAGGCAGACGGCCTGTCCAGAAGGATGAATCCGTAGGAGATAAGCGCCCTCCGGACGGCAAGAGCCCCAGCTTCAGGGAAAACAGGATCATAAACACAA
>JAQVUC010000094.1 GCA_028699715.1 Anaerolineaceae bacterium
GATGGCACCATCGCGGTTATTGCGGTTGATGCGGTTTCAAAACCATTGGACATCACGTCCCTCCTGGACCGGGTGGCCGACCTTGAAGCAAAATCCGACTTAGTGATTGTTTCGCTGCACTGGGGGATGGAATATGCTGGGGAACCCACAACTTTACAGCGGGAGCAGGCCAAGCAGCTTGCCAACGCCGGGGTGGATGTCTTATGGGGACATCATCCGCATGTGCTTCAGCCTGCGGAGTGGATTGTCTCAGAAAATGGAGAACATCGAATGCTGGCTCTTTTCAGCCTGGGTAACTTGCTTACAGACCAGACCATGACTTATGAAACGCGTCACTCAGCCCTGGTTCAAATCCGTTTTCAGGCAGGAGAAATAAGACAACTAAGCTTTCAGCCCCTGGTCCTGCTGCAAAAGGAGGGTGAATTATCGCTGGCCTATCCGCATGAAGAGGCAGTGAAGCACATCAGTGAGCGCTTGGGCTGGACAGAACTTAGCCAATCTTTGCCATAGAAAATCAAGCTGTGCATTGATGACAAGAGCTCCAACTCGTACTTAAATAATAAAGCCGCGCTTTCCCAGGTTTGAGAAAAGCGCGGCGTCTTTATCTTTTATAAAAAATTAGTTTACTTTGACATCGTCCGGGTAGTCTGCCAGGGCGGTATCGATGCGCTGCATGACCTCATCGGTCAGCATGGGGACAACATCCAAAGCCTTGAAGTTTTCTTCAATTTGGCTCAATTTGCTGGCGCCGGTGATGACCGTGCTGACGTTGGGGTTCTTGAGCACCCAGGCCAGGGACATTTGCGGCAGGCTGACGCCTAAATCATCAGCGATTTGGGCCAGGTTCTCAACCGCTTGCATGCGCTTGGGGTCTGAGAACATCTCTTTCAGCCATTCGTAGCCAGGCAGGCTGGCGCGGCTGCCCTCGGGGAAATTGCCGCCGCGATACTTGCCGGTCAGCATGCCGGATTTCAGTGGGCTCCAGGTGGTTGTGCCCAGACCCAGTTTGCGATAAAGAACATCGTATTCCTGTTCAAAGCGGGTACGGTGGAGCAGGTTGTATTCGGGCTGTTCCATGCTTGGGCCGATCAGGTGATGCTTTTTGGCGATTTTTGCTGCTTTGAGGATAGCTTCAGCCGGCCATTCAGAGGTGCCCCAATAAAAGGCTTTTCCTTGATTAATGACATGGTTGAAAGCGCGTACAGTTTCCTCAATGGGTGTTTCAGGGTCGGGTCTGTGGGCAAAGACCAGGTCAACATAATCCAAGCCAAAGTTGCGCAGGGAACGGTCCACACCCTCAACGATATGTTTGAAGCTCAAACCAAGTTCGTTAGGAGTTTTTCCGCCCCAGAAAATTTTAGTAGAGAGAACATATTGTTCCCGCGGCCATCCCAATTCACGTAAGGCCTGACCCATGATTTTTTCAGATTCGCCACTGGCGTAGGCTTCGGCGTTGTCAAAAAAGTTGACACCGCGATCCCAGGCTGCAGCCATGAGTTGCTTGGCGTTTTCAATATCAACTTGATTGTGATAGGTCACCCAGGACCCAAAAGAAAGTTCAGATACTTTTAATCCAGATTTTCCTAAATGTCTATAATTCATTATTCACTCCGTTTTTTTATTTTATTATAGAGGTTTCAAGCGGCAAAATATAGCTTGCTGTAAAGGGTAGACAGCCGAAAAGAACTTTGGCAATTACTGCTTTTCCGTTGACGTTAAAATCGGTCCGTGATATTATTTCTAGCCTAATGCCCCCATCGTCTAGTGGCCCAGGACGCGGCCCTCTCAAGGCCGAAACCAGGATTCGAATTCCTGTGGGGGCATTTTTGTTTCCTGTAACTATTTTGGGAAAGTCGGGTTTTATATCTTGAGTTTAAAATGAACACGAACATTTCCCCCAAGATCCCTTATCCCCGTTTTCAAATCCGCAGAAGCATCCTGAACCAACTTTCCAGAGCTCTGCTGCGCTTGTTTTCAAAACTACGCGTCAGCGGGCTCGAAAATATTCCCAAAGAGGGTCCCGTGATCCTGGCTGGTAACCATGTTTCAACACTTGAACCAATGCTGATGGCTACTTTTCCAAAGCGCTTGGTTGAGCTTTTAGGAGCAGGGGACATTCCTTTTGAAGGCTTTGTTGACAATCTTGTTAACTTTTATGGATTTATCGCCGTCAATCGGGGCAACATTGATCGGGAAGCGATGAACCAGGCGCTTGCTGTGCTTAAACAAGGTGGGGTGCTTGGCATCTATCCGGAAGGCGGCACCTGGAAACCGGGTCAGATGAAAGCTCAGGTAGGCGTTGCCTGGTTGAGCAGCAAGGGGCAGGCCGTGGTTGTTCCCATCGGTTTCAGCGGATTTAAAGATAGCTTTTCTAAGCTGATGAACTTCAAACGCCCAAGATTGGAAATGAAAGTCGGTCAGCCAATCCCAGCCCTGGCCATTCACGAGAGTGATAAACCGATCAAAGAAATTTACCAGGATTACGCGGACATGGTGTTGGAACGAATCAGAGCTCTGGTCGATCCGAAAGAATTTTTGGAAGTTCCGGAAAGAAGTGAGTACAGCCTGCAGGTGCTGACCGGGAAAGAGGGAGAGACTTTCCAGGAAGTGGATTTGACTGGCTCAGACGCGCTGGCGGAATTTTTCTTCTCCCCTGTCTTGTTAAACAGCTTTATCAGTAACCTTAAAAAACCAATTGAATCACTCTATCCAAATGAACAGGAAAGAAGTAATCAAGTTTTTTCTGACGCGCTGCAGTCCGTTATCGAAGTGCTGAAAGACAACCCCGGCTTTTTCACCTACCGAATGGGGATCGAAAGAGGGCACAAGATAGAGAAGGCAATACAGGCTTTGATCGAAATTTTAGACCATGCCGAAGGCGCTGATCAAAGCGTTATCCTGAAAGCCCGGGCGCTGTTCCGTTATCCGGATGGCCGCGTGGAAGAAAAAGCGCATGATTACGATATCTACCCCGGGTAAGTTTGAGTTCAACTGACCGCTTAAGCTGCTTCCGAAACTTTTATATCCTTGATATTCAGCTGCAATGACTGCCGGCCCTGGTAGTCGTTGATCTCGAAGGTATAGGCCACATCAACATACTCAGGCAAGTTCTGCATCCAGTGTCCCTGGTTGAAAGCAATCGCGTCGAATTGATGAAAACCAGCTCCAAGGGTCAGCTTGAGATGGCGGCCGTCACCAACCGCGTAGGCACGCGTGACTTTGCAGTTTCGGCTGCAAAAGAGGGCGTCCGGGTTGTTTGAACCAGTCGGTTCCAGTTGGGCAATATCGGAGAGGATGCCGGGAATATGCTCAGGTTTGAGTTTATCCAGGGAGATTTCATAATCGATGAACAGTTCCGGGGCCAGCTCGATCCCAGCCAGGCGTTCCCGCGCGATTTGGATGATGCGCTCCGTAAAATTCTCGATCTGATCTACAGCCATTCCCAGACCAGCGGCCATGGCATGCCCACCGTAGTGATCCAGTAGGTCATCACAAAGCTCCAGCGCTTCCACGATGTTGAATTCTGGAATGGTGCGGCAGGAAGCTTTGACCATGCCGTCCTCAAGTCTGCCGACAATAGCAGGTTTGTAGAAACTTTCTGCCACCCTGCCAGCAGCCAAACCAACCACCCCCTCTTCGTACTCTTCGGAAAAGGAGATAACGATGGGGATGTCAGGGTCAGCAGCACTGGCCTCTGTGACCACTTTTTCTTGAATGGCGTGCATGATGTCTTTGCGCTGGGAATTGTAATTATCCAATTGCTGCGCCAGAGAGCCGGCTCTAAAAAGGTCTTGTGTGGTGAGCAACTCAAAGGCGGCCAGGGCGGAGTCCATCCGTCCGGCGGCGTTCAAGCGCGGTCCGATTCCAAAACCCAAGTGGGAAGCATTGATCTTCTCAATTTTGATCCCGGCGGTTTGGATCAGGGAATAAAGACCCTGCCGCTGCGTGGAGCGCAGAACCTGCAAGCCTGCTTTGACCAGGGCGCGATTTTCACCGTCCAAGGGGGCAATATCCACCACCGTGCCAATGCTGACCAGGTCAAGCCACTGGCGCGGGTCTATCTGAGGCTGAGGGTATTTTTTCAAGTAGGCCAGAGCAATTTTGTAAGCGATGCCAACCCCGGCCAGCATTTTGTAAGGATAGGGGTCGCCTGGTTGATGAGGGTCAATGATAGCGTCCGCCTCGGGGACTTGCTTCCCGGGCAAATGATGATCACTGACGATCACGTGCATACCCAAGGATTTGGCCAATGCGACTTCATCAATCGCCCGGATACCACAATCAACTGTGATGATCAGGTTCACACCTTCAGCAGCCAGCTGTTGGATGGCCTCTTTATTCAAACCATAGCCTTCATCAAAGCGATTGGGGATGTAGACCCTGGCATCGCTTCCGATTTGAGTAAAAAACTCGTATAGCAAAGCGCTGGAGGTGACACCATCGGTATCATAATCGCCATATATTGCAATTTTCTGGTTTTCTTGCAGGGCGTCATGAATCATGTCGACCACCTTGTCCATATCCTTAAGCGCAAAAGGATCGGGGTTGGTGGGGGAATCCTGACTTACATAGGCGCGGGCGATCTCTGCGGTGTCAATTCCCCGATTAAAGAGCAATTGACGCATAAATGGAGAGAACTCAGCAAGTTCCCGGCTGATGTGAGCGGGGATGAGGGGGGAAACAGTCCAGCGTTTTTTGATGATGTGATTGTTATTTTCAGTCATAGGTCGTCTTTTTTTTGATGTAATTGTACCTGTTGGCAAGCTCTTACTGGAATTTTTGTTTCAGGTTCTGTGAGCTTGGGGTCAGCCTTGCAAGCAACAAAACACAAGGTGGATGTTGTTTGAAGAAAAGGACTGTTGTAAAATTGAACTATGAAAACTTACCTGCCTGTCCCAAGATTTGACTCCTTACCCTACCAACTGAGCCAGGAAGTCGCTCGCGCAAAACAAGTAGGTTTGCCTCTTGTAGCGCTGGAATCCACCGTGATCACCCACGGACTTCCACAGCCTGAAAATTTGCACCTGGCTGCAGCCATGGAAGCTGTTGTCCGTTCCAATGAAGCAACTCCGGCAACCATCGCGATCATGGACGGAAAAATCAGAGTCGGGCTGACTGAAGAGGAAATGATTCGCCTGGCTTCAGCGGAAAAGGCGCGCAAAGTCAGCCTGCGTGATTTTGGTGTGACATTGACTCGGGAAGAAATCGGCGGCACAACGGTGGCGGCAACCATGTTTGTGGCTGAAAAACAGGGCATCAAGGTTTTTGCCACGGGCGGCATTGGTGGGGTGCACAGGGGTAATCCGATGGATATTTCGGCTGATCTGACCCAATTAGGCCGCTGCCCGGTGATGGTGGTCTGCGCTGGCGCAAAAGCCATTCTGGATTTGCCTTCAACCATGGAATATCTGGAAACCCAGGGTGTGCCGGTGATCGGTTATAAAACCGATGAATTGCCTGCCTTTTATTCCGTTT
>JAQVUC010000095.1 GCA_028699715.1 Anaerolineaceae bacterium
TCATTGCCGCAGACTGGTTTCTCGCCGGACTCTGGGGTTGGTTCCACAAAAACTGGCACAGCTCCCAGGTTGCTTGGCGGCAGGATCTCAACCGCGCCCTCCTCACTGTCTACAGGTCCCACTGCCATCGTCGGCAGCACTAGTTCTTCAGAGATTGGCTTTTGCATGCTTGGTCGCAGCCACAATAAATAGATCAGACCAGCAAAAACCAGCAAGCCTAAAACTACATAACCAAAAACCCTCCAGCCACTGGTTTTCTTCCTTTTCTTCAATGGCGGGCTGGCATTTTCATTGATATTCATAGGTTTTGTATCGTCCATTTTTACTTCCTCTAAACAAAGCTGCATTTAAGCAAAGCTTTGCTTTTTTTCTATTTTAGATTTCTCTTTATTTTACCTTTGCCCTCAAAAACAATTTTTTGGGCTTTTATATGCTACCTTGTTCACTCTATCCCAAGAGACTCCTGCAGGAAAGCCGGCACCTCCTGGTGCGGGATCAAGACCGCACCGCCCTGGGGAGTGGTGTAGTTGTGAAACATGCTGGATGGGATCTCATACACATGGATGTCAGTTTTTGAAATCTCGCCGCTCAGACAGTAAAACATATACATATCGGAGACGGTCAGGTCAGTTTGGGTGGATTTTTCCGTCGCCAGCGAGCTGATCAGGCGGAAGATTTGCCCGGTGCTTAAGCCAGAGCGGATCTTGTCTAAAAGCGCCCCCAACACAACTGTTTGGCGGTTGATGCGGGCTAAATCACTGTCAAATTGGCGGATGCGCATGAAAGCGACCGCTCTTTCGCCATCCATCTTGTTTTCACCCGCGGGGAAATAATTGCTGGGATCAGAAGCCGCTTTCTCAAGGTTGACCGTGATCCCACCGATGGCATCGATGTAATTTGCGATGGTTTGCAGATGAAGCACAAAAGTATGATCGATTAGAATTCCGAAGTTGTACTCAAGATTTTCCGCGAGCGAACTTGCGCCTGAGCCACTGCCGAGAAAATATTCTCCGTAACCAAAAGTGGCGTTGATTCGACCCAACCGGATGCCATAATTCTCAAAACCGACTATGGGGATGTAAAAATCCCTGGGGATCGAGATCAGTCTGACGCTGCCATCATCAAAATCGATCCTGATGACGCGGATGGCGTCTGCCTGGGAGTGCTCATCAATACCCAAGAGGAGCAAGGTCATGCTGCCACTGCGTCCGCAGACTCCTTCAGATCCAGCAGCAGTTGTTGGTCCCTTGTTGGTACCCGGCTCGGACTGAGTGTCTTTCTCCAAGGCAACTGGTGTGAAAAGCACAGGGGCATCACCTGCTTCTTCCGGGAATTTGGAATAAGCTTCCGGGTCCAAAGTTTGGTCTGGACTTAGTTTTTCAAGGACCTCAGGGGTCGCACTAACAGCCTGCGGGGTCATCTTAACCAACGCTGCCCGAGGGAAATTACAGCTAGTCAACAGCAAGGCCAAACTCAGTGTAAGTAAGACTGAAAGACAGGTGCTGATTATTAGCCGATTTTTCTGATGGAATTTCTTATTTTTCACTGTTTCCAGCCACGCCTCCGCCCCTCCGACATGCCTGATGTCAGAAAAGGAAATTACAATTATGGCCGCCCCCCACAAGGTTATTGCGCTTAGCTGACGCGCCTCTTTACAATTGCCGCGGGCACTTCCATCCGTATGGTTCGCCCCTTCAATAAGGTCAGCAAAACACAGATCCGTTCTTCTCCATTGATACAACGCTCAAACTGAGCCTCAATGCCCTGCAAAAGCGGGTCGTCGATCCAGAGTTTCTCTCCGGGAATAAATCCACTGGGAGCCTGGCCTTGTTTTTGGTTTTCCCGCTTGACCTGCCGTCTGATCACTTCAACGATCTCCTCAGGAATTGAGGCCGGGACCCCATCAAATTTGACCAGTCCAATGACCCCACGCATCAAGCCAATTCGTTTGGCATACAACTCAGCCATCTCCCCTTTGACGAACAAATAACCTGGAAAATACGGTTTTTGGGTTCGCGAGCGGTGATTGACCGGTTTCACACTTAAGGCAGGCAAATAACCTTCAACACTTTTCTGTTCCAGCTGCTGCCAGGCAATAAATTCGAAATTCGGTTTGCAGCGCAAAACGTACCAGGTTGAACTGTGATCTTGGGAGGGGTTTTTGTCGTCAGTCATCATGTTTGAGTCATAACCGGAGCGTCCGGTATCTTCACGGCAATTTATTTTTTTATTCCAACCTGGCACAATTATACAATCAAACAGAATTTTCATCATTTTTCAACAAACAACCACCAGTAACTCTTGCGAGTATAATTTTGAATGAGGATACTATGGCAAAACAAATATTACTTGCTCTTGGTGGTGGAGGCGTAAGGGGAATAGCCCATCTAGGCGTTGTGCAGTGCTTGTTGGATAATCATTACGAAATCGTTGGTATCGCAGGCTCGAGCGCAGGCGGCATGTTTGGCGCGCCAGTTGCCGCGGGGCACGATCCCCGAAAAATACTCGAGGCAGTTGAGGCTTTTTTTGAAAGTCCCAGTTTTAAACGGGAACCGAACGCTTCCGCCTCTTTGGTTGGAACGCTTGGACTCCAAAAAGTTCTTGAAAATTTCCTGGATAAGAAAAATTTTACCGATCTGCCGATTCAATTTTGTGTAACAGCTGTAAGTCTTAAAACAGGGGAAGAAACCCTTATTCATGAAGGGCTTGTTATGGATGGCATTTTAGCAACCATCGCCATTCCTGGAGTCTTTCCCCACCATGGTGATGACGTCCTGATTGACGGAGGCATTCTCGACCCGGTACCAGTCAAAGCAGCCAGGTCTTTCGATCCATCGCTGCCCATTGTAGCAATAGCCTTGCACACAAAGCCGGAAAATTACTCGCCTTACGAAAGTCTCGCGATTATCCCTGATAAATTTCCTGAAGCTCTGCTTGAACGGATCACCAAGTCCCGCTTCGGCGAACCCTTACGCGCCATGAGCGCTGGGATTGAACTGGGATCAGACCGCCTGACTGAATTAACTCTTGATTCCAGCAAACCCGATGTCTTGGTCAAACCAGTCGTTGGTCAGTTTGCCATGCTGCAAAAAGTCGATCCGAGTGAGCTTTTTGATGAGGGTTATCGGGCAATGGAAGCGGAATTGGAAACGTTAAAAGAGTCCTTTTCGCTGATAAATAGTCTCAAACGTATTTCCAAATATTCGCTTATGAATAAGGAATGAAGAAAGTTTAGCCCCGGCGCAAAACAGCTACCAAAGTCAGAAACAAGCCCAAACCAGCCAAAGTAAAAATGACATAGCCCATGGGAATGCCGCCAGTGGCGGTCGCGCCAGTTTCTGATGGGTAAGTGGGGATTTGCAAAGCAGGCGGCTCGGTGTAGGTGGGCAGGCGGCTCGGGATAGCGGTGATCACAAATTGAGCAGCCAAAGTAGGGTCAATCGTTTTTGTGATGGAAGGTGTCTCTGTGGGTGGAGCTTGCAGCATGGGCAGTGAACCGCCAAAAACCTCAACCCGGTTTAAGAGGATCCAGCCCTTGTTATCGGGTGCCCCGGCATAATCGATCATGACATAATCGCCATAATAGCCATAAGCTTTAGCTTCCTGCCCGACCAGAAAAACACCAACCCGGGTGGAAGTCGAAAAAGGATAGCTGCGCACATTTAAGGGGTTTTCCACATCTCCGACCGCGCGGACGTAAAGTCCCCGGGGAGAACTTGTCACTGTAGGAATGGAAACGGTGGGGAACTGAGCCCATACCGCTTGATTCAAACTTGGCAGGAGGCTCACAAAAAACAGGATCACGAAAGCGATCATAACCGGGAGAAAGGTCTTAAGTCTTCTGTTTTCCTTGTTCATCAATATACCTCAGGCACATTCCGATTATAATCTAAACCAATGAGTCAAAAAGAGACAAAGGCATGACCACAAGAATTTATCACGGAGATTTGGACCCTCGTCTGATTGCCAGAAATTTGATGGCGAGTTTTGATCGAGGCAATTATATTGTCCAGCAAATTGGCAATGAGCAGGATTTGGCTGTGCAAATTGCCACCAGACCTCATCAGAGATCAGGCGGCCGCACTGCTATGACCGCGACGATATCAAAAGTTGCCGATGGGATTAGTATCACGCTTGGTCAACAAAATTGGTTTGGCCTGGCAGCAAGCCTGGGGTACACAGCCATCGGCGCTGTTCGCAACCCACTTTCCTTGCTCAACCGTCTGGATGATATCGCTCAGGATGTTGAATCGATCATGCTCGAAGACAAAATTTGGGAGGTTGTTGATCAGACCGCCAGGCAATTTGGGACCGGGCAAGCCCTCTCAGAACGTCTGAGCCGAACCATTTGTCCGTTCTGCAATACGGCCAACCCAATTGCCTCTGCAAGATGCCTGGCCTGTGGGGCTCCATTGGGGGATGTTCAACCTATGACCTGCCCAACTTGTGGTTTTGTGGTCGATAAAAAAGAAGTTATTTGCCCGAATTGTAAAACCCGTCTATAAAAAGCTTTACCTAATTTATAATCAACTTTCAGAAGAGGCGAGGAATGATTAAAATCGTAGCTGACACCACGTGCAGCTTACCCGTTAGCCTAATGCAAAAAATGCAAATCGATTTTGTTCCTCAAATCGTGAATTTTAATCATCATTCTTTTAGAGATGACTTTGAATTAAGCACTGAAGAATTCTTAAGAAAACTTCGCGCCTCCGAACAATTACCCGGCACCGCAGCCCCTCCACCCGCCATGTACCAGCCAATTTTTGAACGGATCCTTAAAAATGGAGATACAGCCCTGGTCATTGCCCCATCATCAAAAGTGAGCGGCACATATCGCTCGGCTCTCATCGCGTCGCAAGAATTTCAATCAGATCAAATCCACATCATCGACACAAAAACCATTGGCTGCAACCTGGGAACACTGGTCCAATGTGCCAGCAAATGGGCCAATCAAGGTCTGCCAATTGATGAATTGCTTGAAAAGGTCAAGGACTTGGCTTCAAGAGACCAGACCTATTTTCTCGTGCCAACCCTGGAATATTTACACAAAGGAGGTCGGATCGGAGGAGCGACAAAACTGATCGGCTCCATACTTCAGATCATACCGATCCTCACGCTCAGAGATGGGCAGGTTGAGCCCTATGATAAAGTCCGCTCCCTCAAGCAAGCCATCAGGGCAATGGTTGAACTGAATGTTTCCATGTCTGAAAACAATCCGGAGGCCTACCTGACCATAGGACAATGTGACTCCCAGTCTTTGGTTGATCAGATTTCCGAGCCCTTAAAACTCCGATTGGGACTCTCAGAAATTCCCGTCTTTACCGCCCCACCGGCTATCATTGTCCATGTTGGACCTGGTCTGGTTGTGACCAGCGGTTTTTCTAAATCTTAGGAAAAGTACGAACAAGTCGTTTTGAATTACGCCCACAAATCAGGGTGGTTTCTTCTGATCGACCCAAAATCA
>JAQVUC010000096.1 GCA_028699715.1 Anaerolineaceae bacterium
ACTTACCTTCCAATAATATTGACCAGGCTCCGATCCTTGAGACCAACGACGCCCTCAACAGACGCAGCGAGATGTTGAATAATTTGGTGCCTGAAGAGCCAAACGAACCCTACAGCATGCAAGATGCCATCCAGGCGATCATGGATAAGGGCTCCTTCCTGGAGATCCAGTCCGGCTACGCCCCCAACGCCATTGTTGGGCTGGCACGCCTGGGGGGACGCCCGGTTGGCGTGGTCTCGCAGGAGCCAGCCATGATGGCGGGAGTGATGGATATCAATTCAGCCGATAAAATCAGCCGGCTGGTACGCATGTGCGACGCTTTCAACCTGCCTCTTGTGACTTTTGTTGATTCTCCCGGTTTTCTGCCAGGGGTCAACCAGGAGCACGGCGGGGTGATCCGCCACGGCGCAAAAGTGCTCTTTGCCTATGCTGAAGCAACTGTCCCCAAAGTCAGCATCGTGACCCGCAAGGCTTACGGTGGCGCTTACGTCGTCATGAGCAGTAAGTATCTGGGCACAGATATAACATATGCCTGGCCCTCTGCTGAAATCGCGGTCATGGGCGCGGAAGGCGCGGCAAACATCCTCTACGGCCGCCAGATCAAAGAAGCTGAGGACCCACAGGCAGAACGTGCCCGCCTGACACAGGAATACCAGGAAGAATACCTGAACCCCTACGTGGCAGCAAAAACCGGTTACATCGACGAAGTTATTGAACCGGCCGAGACACGCCAAAAGTTGATCGAAGCCTTGCAGGCTCTTGAGAATAAGATCGAAACCAATCCAGCCCGCAAGCACGGCAACATGCCAGTTTAGGGGGGATGATGACATTGATAAATCAAGGTTTGCTCATCACTGCCATTGGCATGGGGCTGGTTTTCCTCATGATTCTGGCCTTATGGGGCATCATGGTGTTGCTGGTCAAATTGACCAACAGCGATAAAGAAAAAGAACCTGAAGCTGAAGCAGCGCCTGAGCCACTGCTGGAATCTGAACTCCCAGAAAACGAAACAGACCCAAACAACGCTTTAGCTGCTGCCATCGCGGTGGCCTGGGCTATGGAAAACCAGGCTGCAGCTTACGCGTTTACTCCATCAGAAACAAAAAGTAACGTGAATGCCTGGCTCAGTAGCGGCAGGACGCAACAAATATTCACCAACACGATCAGAGGACGAAAAAGATGAAAGTAACCCTAACTATTGAAGGAAAGCAGTATCAGGTGGAATTGACTGATCTCAACACCCGACCAATCATCGCCGAGGTGAACGGTCAGAAGTACGAGGTTTGGCCGGAGGAAGAACAGAGCGCTGTACAGACCAGCCCGAATTCTGCCCCCGCTGCCGCGCCAGTGCTGCCCACCCCTGCTGCGCCTGCTTCCGGGTCTTCTTCCAGCCTGCTAAGCGTGAACGCGCCCCTGCCTGGCGTGATCATTTCGATCGGTGTCAGAGAAGGCGAAGATGTTTCTGTCGGACAAGAGCTCTACGTTCTTGAAGCAATGAAGATGAAAAATTCCATCCGGTCTGACCGTGAAGGCAAAATTGCCACCATTCATGTGGCGCCTGGTGATCTGGTTAAACATAACCAGGCAATTTTGACCTACGAAGGGTAGGAGGAAATTCATGGATTTTACCAACCTTCTGCAGGATCTAACCAAGGGTTTCGCAGGGCTTCAATGGAAAGAGATCATCATGATTTTGGTCTCCCTGCTCCTGATTTACCTGGCGATCTGGAAAGAATACGAACCGGTTTTGTTGCTTCCCATTGGTTTTGGATGCTTGCTTGCCAACCTGGGGATGTCCAGTTATGACGAAGGCTTCATGAAAGTGATTTACGAGGCCGGGATCAAAACTGAACTTTTTCCTCTCCTGATCTTCATTGGTGTGGGAGCCATGATCGATTTTGGTCCCCTCCTGAGCCAACCCAGCATGGTTTTGCTGGGAGCAGCGGGGCAATTTGGCATTTACTTCACCCTGCTTTTGGCGATCTTACTTGGTTTCAATCTGAATGAAGCCGCCTCGATCGGTGTGATTGGCGCGATCGACGGACCAACAGCCATTTTTGTGGCTAACAAGCTAGCACCGCCAGCTTTGCTGGCGCCAATCGCGGTGGCAGCTTATTCCTACATGAGCCTTATCCCAATCATCCAGCCCCCGATCATGCGCCTGATGACCACCCGCAAAGAACGCCTGATCCGCATGGAATATTCCCCCAAGCCCGTCTCACGGCTGACCCTGGTGATTTTCCCCATCCTGGTGACTCTATTGGTCGCGCTGGTGGCTCCCGATGCCGCGCCTCTGATGGCCGCGCTGATGCTCGGCAACTTGCTACGGGAAGCATTGGTGGTTGACCGTCTCAGCAAAACGGCTCAAAACGAATTGATCAATATCGCCACGCTCTTCCTGGGCCTGGCAATTGGCGGCACCATGACCGGGGACAGCTTCCTGAACCTGGACACGATCAAGATCCTGTTTCTGGGTTTGATCGCTTTCGTGGTGGATACCATTGCCGGACTGTTGTTTGGAAAACTGATGTCCGTGGTAACCCGCGGTAAGGTTAACCCGCTCATCGGTGCCTGCGGGATCTCCGCCTTCCCGATGGCTGGCCGTCTTTCAGCCAAGATGGCATTGGAGGAAGATCCCTCCAATTTCATTCTCATGCACGCCATGGGCTCCAACACCGCCGGCCAACTCGGCAGCGTCATCGCAGGCGGCCTTCTGCTTGCTCTTGTCGCCGGCATCGGCGGATAATTCACAGCAGCAGGTTTTTTACGTATAGATCAAACAAAAGTAGTGCATCCAGATAGGGTGCACTATTTCTTTTAATTGCATTCTTGATATGTAAAAAATCTAGTAAATTGAAAAAAGAACTGGCTCGACCAGTTCCATAATGCTTACCTGCAAAAAGAAATTTACAAACTCAGCATGTATCCGACGCCGCGGACAGTTTTGATGAGGGTTGGGTGCTGCGGGTCATCTTCCAGGGCTTTGCGCAGCCAGCTGATGTGCACATCCAGCGTGCGCGTGTCTTCCGCATAATCGGTATCCCAAACACGTTTGAAAAGCGCTTCACGTTCCATTTCCTGGCCAGGTTTTTCCATCAACGCGCACAGCAATTGACAAAGCCGGGGGGTGAGATAGGAGGTTTTTTGCTGGTAGGTGACCATACGGGTTTGCATATTCAACTGCAAATCTCCTCGTACCAGCATGTCCTGGGTGTGGTTGCTGTTGAAAGAGCGCAAGCGGTTAACAATTTTTTGAACTGTGAAAGGCAGGTGAAGGACCACATCAACGCATTCAGCATCCTCAATCAGTTCATCCTCTTGTAATATCAAAATCACGGGAGTATTGGGCAGTCGGTTGTGGAACCAGGAGCTTATCCGCAGGCCGTTTGTTCTCAGTGAAGCTGCATTGATCACAATCGCGTCCGGGTGAAAATCGTTCAACCTGATCAAGCCATCGCCTCCGCTCTGCACTTGCAGGACCTGGTATCCTTTTTTTAGCAGAGAGTCATAAAAGCAACTTTCTAACTTGCGATGCTTCTCGATCAGGAGCAATTTTTGTTGTGGTGTTTCTTGCAATCCAGCCTCTTTCTGAATGACAAACCTGTTGCTTAGCCATGTTTCCCCAAACACCGGCGGCAGAAAACTGTCAAGCCGGAAGAAGAACAAGAGCATGAATAATTTTTATTATATCCGAATATACGGCAAGATCGGATAATCTTAAAATTCTCGTTTTCTGCCATCCAAATCAAGAAAATTTAAGCGCGATGTGGTCATTACATGTTAGAATCAAATCCTAACCAATTTAGATTATTGTGGTGAAGTATGGGAAAAATGATTGAATGCCTGATTGACAGCGTCCGTGTAAGTCTGACCAATCAGGATCGTGTTATCGTCTTAAAGGATAAGAACAGTGAGCGCTATGTGCCCATTTGGATTGGTCTTTTTGAAGCCGAATCAATCACGATCGCGCTGCAAAATATTGCCGTAGCCCGTCCCCTGACGCATGACCTGATCCTGAGTGTTTTCCAGAAATTAGTCGCGCGTTTGTTGCGGGTTGAGATCACCGGTCTGGTAACCGATACCTACTACGCAAATATCATTATTGAAACCGATAAAGTCATTCACATTGACTGCCGGCCTTCTGACGCGTTGGCGCTGGTGGTGCGGACAGGCGCTCCGATTTTTGTTGATGAAGAGATTTTGGACGAAGTTGGGATCAAACCGGAAGATGTGATCAATCTTGAACCAGAATCCAACGAGGACGAGCTTGAAATCCCCGGCGATTTGTCTGTCTTTGAAAGTTTTTTGGACGAAATTGAGGGTGGCGATTCTCCTGAAGATAAATCAGACACTGAACCTGATCAAGACGATCCTGAAGGCACAGGGGAAGAGTAGGAACTATGAGTGAAATGACAGGCGAGTCCACAGGAAATCTCAGTATCTCTGAAAATCAGCTCCATGACCGGGAAATGGAAGAGGCGCTGATTGGCGCCATCCTGATCAATCCGGAAGTATTTATTGACGTTGCCTCTTTCCTGGACGCCGAAGACTTTTATCTCAGCCGTCACAAGTGGATCTGGGAAGCTTTTGTCTCCCTGGATCAGGAAAAACACTATCTCGACCTTTTAACCGTTAAAGAAGTCCTTGAATCCCGCGGGCAACTGGAAGAAGTTGGCGGTTTGGATTACCTGGTTCAACTCAGCAACCGTGTGCCTTCTTCTTTACACGCGGTTTCTTACGCCCGCACCATTAGTGAACTCAACACCCGCCGACGTTTGGTCAAATCAGCCACTGAAATCGCCAAACTTGCCTACCATAAGGAAATGTCCCTGGACTCAGTCATCGACGACGCCGAGCGGAACATTTTCAATGTCAGTCAAAACCGCTATAAGCGCGATTTGGTGCCGATTGGTGACGTTGCCAGCGAGTATCTGGCGCGAGTAACAGAAGCCAGCCAAAGTGACGAAGAAATTGGCGGACTAAAGACTGGTTTGAAGTCGATCGATAATGCTCTGGACGGTTTGCACAAGTCAGACTTCATCCTGGTGGCTGGCAGACCTGGTATGGGTAAAACTGGTTTCATGATCGGTATTGCCAAGCATGTCGGCATGGTTTTACGACGCAATGTGGCTATGTTCTCCCTGGAAATGTCCGCCGAACAGCTGCTGCAGCGTATGTTGGCTCAGGAAACTGAGATCGACTCACAAAAGTTGCGTTCTGGTCACTTCAGTGACAACGAGGCTGACGTCCTCACCCGAACAATCACACGTTTTGAACACACCAACATCTTTATTGATGACACTCCCGGTATTACACCGCTGCAAATGAGCGCGAAATGCCGCCGCCTAAAGGATGAACACAGCCTGGACCTGGTGATTGTCGATTATTTGCAGTTGATGTCT
>JAQVUC010000097.1 GCA_028699715.1 Anaerolineaceae bacterium
CATATTGGCCTGGCGGCCCTTTCCAAACAAATCTGTCCTGACAAAGTTTTTGCTCATTTTCGCGTCCAGCACTGAGTAATTCCAATCCAGATTTGCGTCTTGCTCGAGCCGGGCTACCTCATGGGTGATGTTCCAGGTCCCAGATGAAAAGAGCTGTTTTTGATCCAGGTGTAATCGGGCATTGGGACCAACAATAACGTTTGTGACCCCGTTGTGGAAGCCTTCTGACTGCCCTGTTTCGGTGCTAAATTCAAGTTCAATCTTCGCGCTGGCGCCTTCTTCAAGCCAAATCACCGAGCGGCTAAAAAAGGCTTTATTTTCCAGATTAAGCTTTAGTTTGACTTGATAGACACCCTCCAATTCAACGTTTTTCGGCAGGTAAATCACCAATCCATCGCTTGCCAACGCTGTCGCCAGGCTGGCAAACTTACCGTCTTTAGCGGGCATATTTACTGACAAAAGTTTTTCCGCCAGTTGCGGCTTATGAGCCAGAAGTTCTTTCAAGCTTGTAAACAATACTCCTTCAGGCAAGGCTGGAGTCGTACTTAGTTCCGTATCCTCGTCAGAGTAAAACAAAAGTTCTTTTTCTACTTGGTCAGCTTGATGGACCACTTGCAAGGCGTCCAATCGCATAGCTCTGAAGTCCATCCAGCGCCAACTCTCATCTTTGCGATCAGGGAAGTTGGTTACTTTCGCATTTTTCCAGGCTTGCTCCAAAGCTGGTCTTAAAGCTTGGGGCCAGTCAGTCAAATGATCGTTAAAAAGGTCATCCCAAGTTGTTGGCAGACTCTTTTCGGCAAAAATTTGGTAGGGGTTCAATCCGTTGTTTTCCATTTTTTAGCCTACCGATCCAACCATCTGAAGCTGGATAAGTTTATTCATTTCCACCGCGTACTCCATCGGCAGTTCCTTGACCAGCGGTTCAATGAACCCCGAAACGATCATGGTTGTAGCCTGTTCTTCGCTCAGCCCACGGCTGGTCAAATAAAACAGCTGTTCTTCTCCAACTTTACTCACAGAAGCCTCATGCCCAATGCTGACATGCTCTGAGCCCGTATCTATAGTCGGCCAGGTGTCTGTGCGTGATTCAGGATCGAGCAGTAAGGCATCGCAAACCACATTGGATTTGACATTTTTTAAATTGCGGGCTACTTTGACCAAACCTCGATAAGAAGCTTGTCCATCACCGCGGGAAATCGACTTTGACGTGATTTTGCTGCTTGTATTGGAGGCAAAATGAACCATTTTTGAGCCGGCATCCTGAATTTGACCGGGTCCCGCAAAGGCCACCGAGAGCATCTCACCGTGGGCTCCCTCACCGCGCAAATAACAGGAGGGATATTTCATGGTAACTTTTGATCCCAGGTTGGCATCGACCCACTCCATGGTCCCATTTTCAAAAACCGACGCGCGTTGGGTCACCAAATTGTAAACATTGGTAGACCAGTTTTGAATGGTCGTATAACGCACCCGGGCGTCCTTTTTGACAACGATTTCAATCACACCACTGTGATAGGATTCGGTTGTATAGGTGGGGGCGGTACAGCCTTCAACGTAATGAACCTGTGAACCTTCATCAGCAATGATCAGGGTTCGTTCAAACTGACCGATACTGGCATTATTCAATCTGAAATAGGCCTGCAGAGGCAAGTCAACCTTGACCCCCTTGGGCACGTAAACGAAAGAGCCGCCAGACCAGACAGCACTGTTGAGGGCGGCAAACTTGTTGTCCTGGATGGGAACAACGGTAGAAAAATATTCTTTGAAAAGGTCAGGATATTCTTTTAAGCCATTCTCGATGCTTAGAAAAATTACACCCTGTTTTTCCAGAGCTTCATTGATGTTGTGATAGACCATCTCGGAGTCGTATTGAGCACCGACCCCAGCCAAATACTTTTGTTCGGCTTCAGGGATACCCAGGCGATCAAAGGTGTTCTTGATGGAATCAGGTACATCGTCCCAGGACTTGCGGTCAATTTCTTCTGGTCGGACGTAAAAGAAAATCTCATCCAGGTTTAATCCGCTCAAATCCGGACCCCAGGAGGGCATCGGACGCTGAATAAAATGCCGGTACGCTTTCAGGCGAAACTCGAGCATCCATTCGGGTTCTTCTTTGAATGCAGAGATTTGTCTGACTACTTCCTCGTCAAGGCCCTTGCGACTTTTGAAACTTGACCTGTCCGGATCACTAAATCCGTAACCGTAATCATCTCCAAGGCGTGATAAAAAGTTCTTTTCTACCGTTTCAGTCATACAGCCCTTCTATGCTTTTTGAAGATCGACTTCGATTGGATCGAATTCGTCCCTCACCCAATCATAGCCGTGCTCTTCAAGCTTCAGGGCTAATTCCGGACCACCAGTCTCAACGATTTTTCCGTCAAAAAGAATGTGGACAAAATCCGGTTTAATGTAATTCAGCATGCGCTGGTAGTGAGTGATAACCAGAACACCCAAATTGTCGCCAGCCAGAGAATTTACACCTTCAGAAACAATTCGAATCGCGTCAATATCAAGACCGGAATCGGTCTCGTCTAATATTGCAAACTTGGGTTCAAGCATGGCCAGTTGTAAGATCTCAGCCCGTTTTTTCTCTCCCCCGGAGAAGCCATCATTCAGGTAACGTCCGCCAAAAGCATGATCCATTTTCAACAGATCCATGGTGGCTTTCATCTTTTTCCGAAATTCAACCAAAGACATACCCTTGGATTCAGGGTCAATGGCTTTGAGTTTGGCGTTGACTGCCACCCGCAAAAAGTTAGCTAAAGTCACTCCCGGGATTGCTACAGGATATTGGAAAGCAAGAAAAATGCCCAGGTGAGACCTTTCTTCAGTTGAAAACTCCGAAATATCGACACCGTCGATCAGCACCTGACCTTGGGTTATTTCATAATTTGGATGACCCATAATAGCGTTGGAAAGGGATGATTTACCCGTTCCATTGGGTCCCATCAATGCGTGAACCTCACCGGTATTGATGACCAGATCCAAACCTTTGATGATTTCTTTTCCATCCACTCCAACATGAAGATTTTTGATTTCTAAACGTGACATACGATCCTTTTTAAATCTGCTTTTTTGCTTTTATTTTTGCATCGGGATTATAGCAGACCGACGAGACGAAGTCAATTTTTTATATAATTTTTTAGTTTATTAACAATATTTGGCGCATTAGACATTTTTAGGAACCTACACCTTTCTAATGTATAATTCTGAACGTGTAAGGCAAAATACCAATCCTTACATGTAAAGCCATACAAACAAAAATGATAAGGAGAATTAAACATGGCAGAAGAAAAGAAAGGTCTTTTTGACAAATTATTTGGGAAGAAAGACGTAAAAGAAAACGTTGAAGAAGTAGCGAAAGACGTTAAAGAATCTGTAAAAGATGCGGCTTCAGACGTCAAGTCACAAGCTGAAATTGCTGCAGAAAACGCCAAACGTGTTGCTGAAGCAGCCCAGAAAAAAGCAGAATCTGAAGCCCGTAAAGCTGAATACGAAGCAAAAAAAGTGGCTCAGGAAGCTCGCGAAAAAATAGAAGAAGCCAAAGAAGCTGCCAAAGAAAAGGCAGAAGAATTAGCTGAAAAACGTGAAGTCATCAGCAAACGTGACTTAATTGAAAAAGAAGTCGCTGGAAAAGCGGCCTACATCGATTCCTACACTGTCACCGCAGATGATACGCTCAGCCACATCGCAGCCCGATTTTACGGCAAAGCTACTCCCCCTTACTACAAGTTGATCTACGAACACAACAAAGAAGTTATCGGCGACAACATGAACATCATCATTCCTGGTCAGGTCTTACGGATCCCAGCCTTACCTGATGATTTGAAATAAGCAGGATTGCTTAGCATGACTCAGGAACTTAACCTAAGCAGCATTTTTGAAGAAGTAACCAAGGTGCTTGCTGCTCATCGACAAGAATTAAATGACGTGGATGAGTACAACCACAACCACGGCAGCAACATGGTTCATACTTTCGATTTGATCCAAAAAGCGGTTGCCAGTAAAGAAGATCAACCCATCTCAGATCAACTCGACTATGCCAGCCGTGTATTGAGCGAACAAAGTAATAGTGGTTCCGCAAAGCTTTATGCTGACGGACTCTCCCGAGCTTCCCAACAATTTGTTGGAAAAAGCTTGAATCCTGCCACGGCGGGGACCCTCATCAATGCGATGATGGGTGTTGAACCGACTGAAGAACGTGGTGGTGGAGATTTACTTTCCTCCTTGCTCGGATCTTTAACACAGGGTCAGGCAAAGGAAGAACCCCAATCCCCTGCCCCCACCCAGCCAAACGACCTCTTAGGCTCTTTGATTGGGTCTTTGGGCAATCAACAGCAAGCTGCTCCCGCGCCACAACAGCCAGATGATCTCTTGAGTACATTGTTAGGCGGTCTTGGCAATCAGCAGCAAGCGGCTCCGGTACAGGAGCAGCCAAATGATTTGCTTGGCTCTCTCTTAGGCGGTTTGGGAAACCAACAACAAAGCCAACCAGAAACCGGAGATTTGTTAGGCAGCCTGCTTGGCGGTCTGACAGGTTCGGGCTCTTCACAGCCAAGTTCTGGTGGCGGTGCAGCTGATTTGATTTCCAGCCTTCTTGGCGGACAATCTTCAGCTAGTCAGTCATCTGGATTGGACGGCAAAGACCTGTTATCTCTTGGCCTGGCATATTTTGCGGCCAAACAAAGCGGTCAGTCAAACCTGGGCGCGATTATGCAGGCTCTTGGTTCTGCCAGTCCTTTCGGCAAAAGCCGGGATCGGCAGCAATCCGGTGCTTTGGTGATCGACACCATCATGAATTTGTTGGGCAGTCGCTGATAAATAGCGAAAACCTAAAAACTTAGACAAAAAAACCCCGTTTAAAAACGGGGTTTTTTGTACTTGCCTATTTAATTTTAGTAGAAAACGCCACGAGGCATATCTTTAGCCTGATGAACCCAATTCTCAACCATCTTCTGTGAGGGAGGACGGCGAACGAGCTTCTTGGTCTCATTGGTTTCCATGATCTTTTTGAAGAGGTTCTCAGGATTGCGTGTGGCTAATTCCACGACTGTATCCACGCCAGCTTCCTCAAGCAAGTCAGAATATTCTTCTGCAACGCCCTTGATTCGATAGAGATCGGCATGGTTTACCCATTCCAAAATCAAACCTTTGTCAATTCCAGTTTTCTCAGCAAGTTCTTCACGACCTTTCGGTTGTTCCCCTGCTTTGAGTAATTGCGCCACAGATTTAATTCCAATCTCTTGTAATTTTGCAGCGTATTTCGGGCCAATACCCTCGATATCCATAATTTTTGCCATATTTTCTCCTTTTTGTGTAAATGATCACTAAAAAAATTATAGCATAGAAGCTTAATAAAAGATTAACGTGTATATTCGTCAATC
>JAQVUC010000098.1 GCA_028699715.1 Anaerolineaceae bacterium
GCAGTTTCGACTTACAATAAACGAGAAGTTGATAATTCCAACTATACGTTTTTAGAGGTTAAGATGAAGAAAATTCTAGTAATTTTATTGCTTGTTGCCTTGCTGGCAACGGCTTGTAATGCGGCGGTAAATACCGACCCAACAATTCCAACTCAACCAGATGACTCACAAACGGAGGCTATAAAACCGATGGGAGATACAACGATCGATAGTACCTATACCAAAAAAGAAGGCGTGGAAGTGATTTATTTTGCAGGGGGTTGTTTTTGGGGCATTGAAAAGCTGATGCAGTCGATCCCTGGTGTGGTGGCAGCAACCAGCGGTTACGCCAATGGACAAGCTGATATTGTCCCTACTTATGAGCGGGTTGTCACTGGTGATACCGGATATCGTGAAACGGTGCGGGTTGAATATAAACCGGATCAAGTCAGCCTTGATGCTCTGATATTTGCCTACTATCACGTGATTGACCCAACAGTGGCAAACGCCCAGGGCAACGATATTGGCACTCAATATCAGACAGGCATTTATTACACCAATGATGACGCTAAAAGCACTATTGACCGGATCACCGCCATCGTAAAAGAACGCTATGAGGAGTTCGTTGTGGAAATCAAGCCTCTGGAGCGATTCTATGACGCTGAAGAATATCATCAGGACTACCTGATCAAGAATCCAATGGGCTATTGTCACATATCGAGGGATGAAATGACTACTATCACCGACATAATTGTAGATCCGGGCAACTACCAACGCCCGACAGATGAACAGATCAAAGCTGCGCTCACCGATTTGCAATACAACGTAACACAAAAGGCAAGCACTGAGCCGCCTTTCCAAAATGAATATTGGGACAATCATCAGCGCGGGCTTTATGTGGATGTTGTGACTGGCGAGCCCTTATTTGCTTCCAGCGACAAATTCGACAGTGGTACCGGTTGGCCGAGTTTCTCCAAAGGGATCGATGAAAATACCTTTGTATACATTGTTGATGAGTCTTTAGGCATGACCCGCACTGAGGTTAGCAGCCGTGCCGGCAACTCGCACTTGGGGCATGTTTTCTATAACGAAGGCTTATCGCCAACCGGGACCAGGTACTGTATCAACAGTGCTGCCTTGAGATTCATTCCCTACGACCAGATGGAAGCAGAAGGTTACGCCTACCTGTTGGACTACATAGATTAAAGCCAACTCTACATTAATCTAATCAGCGTTTGAAAAAACCGGTCTCCCGACACCTGTCAACCTTGTTTTGGCAATCAGTCTGGAGACCGGAGGTAACGAAGCACATTTTTTCAAAAATCCCGGCAATGACTGAGAATAGGTGCAGCGATAAGCTCAATAGGGGTTTTTACACTATTTACACTTTTTACACTGTTTTTTGATAGTGATAAAACACACTTTTAATGTAAAAAGTGGCTTGTTGTTAAGGTACAGCGCCTGGGGTCAGGTCTTTCCCTAAATAATAGCACAAATGTTCTGTTTTGGGAAGGGACGTGCTACGTTTGATGAAGGGAATGCTGTGCGTGATGCCAATTGGGAGGACATTGAAATCTTATTTCTTGCAGGGTTAATGCTTGTCATGATAAGGAAGGGTGTTAAGAAATCGGAGAGAACGGACGGATGAATATCAGATACATCCACTTTAAATTCGGAGACCTGGCGGTCAAGAACCTCGCGCGGTCAGGAAACCGGCGAGAACGGGGGTCTACAACTGATAATCGTATCGGTGGGTGTTGGGAGACCATGACAGGTCTCCTCTACAAGAATTTTCAGGTGTAGGGGCGGGTTCAAAACCCGCCTGTACGTAGCCGTTCACAAATTGTTGCCAGGTTCAACCCCATTCGCCTCGCTCAGGGGCAGGTGCAGCGGAATTCGGCCTACAACTGAGGACGCCGGCGAGAACAGAGGAACGGAGTAACTTTTGGTAATAACTGGATTTGATCAAGAAATATCAGTTGACAGCTTTCTAAGAATTATTTATACTTATTGTTAAGTCACATAGGTTTTCAAAGACTAAATTTCAAAATCCTCCGATTCGTTGATTCCCTCCTGGATAAACGAACGATACGGCAAAGAGAGCAATTTCTTTTGCCCGCCAGTGCGCAAAGGAGGCGGATGTCCTGATAAAGGGACATGTTAATTCTTTGCGTAGTTTTACTTACTGGTGAGAGGAGCACCCAATAAAAGACAACTAAATACTACTTGTTCAATTCTATTTATGCAGTTAAATTCTGGAAAGGGAGATAATTATGTGGATTCTACGAATAAACGCAACAAATCTTAGTTACAAGTTAGAAGAAGTACCCGAAAAGTACAAATACCTCTATGGACGGGCGTTGACTTCTCAAATGATTTACGACGAAGTTCCACCGCTCTGCCATGCTTTGGGACCGAACAACAAGTTGGTCTTCTCTGCTGGTATGGTTACCGGAACAGTCTCACCCACTTCTGCCCGAATCTCTGTTGGTGGAAAATCACCTTTGACAGGTGGAATCAAGGAAGCCAATGCAGGTACTGCCTGGGGTCCGGATCTGGCGAAAATGCGCATCCGCGCTTTGGTCCTTGAGGGTCAGCCAGTAGATGTAAAAGCCTATGCAGGGGCTGTTATTAAGTGGGATGGTGAGAAACCAGTTGTTGAATTCTTTAACGCAACTGAATACACAGGAAAAGATGTTTATGACATCTATCCTGACATATTTGAGAAGTTTGGACCCAAAGTGTCCATTGCCAGTATGGGCGTAGTAAGTGAGATGGGCTATAGCAACTCGGGTATCGTATTCAATGATATGCATCGAAGACCAAGCCGTTACGCCGGACGCGGTGGTCTTGGCGCGGTTATGGCTTCGAAGAGAATGAAATTCATTATTCTGGATGCAAAGGGTGCGCCCGGTGTCGAAATGGTAGACAAAGCGCTCTTTGACGAAGGCCGCAAAAAGCTGATTGACGCAATCCGCAGCCACCCGATTTCGAAACCCAAAGGCGGGTTAAATAGCTACGGCACCGCTGTTCTGGTCAATATTCTGAATGAAGCCGGCGGGCTCCCGACTCGCAACTTCTCTGCTGGTCGTTTTGAAGGAGCTGCCAAAACATCTGGTGAAGCCATCTTTGAGACCAACAAAGAGCGAATGGGTAAAGAAATCTATAACCATGCCTGTTCTCCCGGCTGCATCATTCAATGCTCCAATACATATTACAACCCCGATCAGACTGAAGCCACATCCTGTATTGAATACGAATCCACCTGGTCATTGGGAGCTAACCTGGGCATCGACAACCTGGATGATATTGCGACCATGAACCAATTATGCAATGCTTATGGGTTGGATACCATTGAAACCGGTGGAACCCTGGGTGTTGCCATGGAAGCCGGAGTGCTTGAGTTTGGTGATAGCAAGGGCGCAATTCAATTGATCCATGAAATGGGCAAAGGTTCGCCTTTAGGTCGAACCTTAAGTGGAGGCACTGGCACAACTGGCAAAATCTACGGTGTCAAGCGTGTACCTGCGGTCAAAGGACAAGGCATGCCCGCTTACGAACCTCGTGCTGTAAAGGGCATCGGTATTACCTACGCGACCACAACCATGGGAGCAGACCACACAGCCGGTTACACTATCTGCCCTGAAATTTTAGGCGTCAGTGGTAAATTAGACCCCTTGAGCCCGGAAGGTAAAGCTGCCTTGAGTCGAGCGTTTCAGGCGACAACCGCCTTCATTGATTCAAGTGGTCACTGCTTGTTCATTGCCTTCCCCATTCTGGACATCGCCAGTGGGTTTGAAGGCATGATCCAGGAGTGTAACGGCATCTTAGGAACAAATTGGGATGCAGACGCGATTGTTGCTTATGGAGCTCAGACTCTGCGAGTAGAAAGAGCTTTCAATGAAGCTGCTGGTCTTTCCAAGGAATCTGATCGTATTCCTGAGTTCATGAAAACAGAACCGCTGCCCCCTCACAACCAGGTCTTTGATATTCCGGACGCTGCGCTTGACTCTGTCTTTGAAGATATGTAAGAGAACAGATTGTCAATTAAATAGATTGGGATGATTTTTGTCGAGTAATATCGATAGAGATCATCCCAACATCATAATTGCTGATACAATCAGCTACTACTTTTCGTGCGGCAGAAAACTGCCAGAATGAACCATTTATGACAGATATTACACCAAACTCAAATGGAGAGATCCTGATTCCTGACGGTTTTTTAGAACGCAGGCGATTAGATCCACAGACCCAGTTTTGGCTTGATGAACGAGAAGGTGACCTGATCCTTTATCCAAGGGTACCTGACGCGCGTAAATTGTATATAGAAGCGACAACAGCTTGCAACCTTACCTGTCAGACTTGTATTCGTAACTCCTGGGCAGACCCGAACGCTCACATGGATGACGCGACTTTTCAGCGGATTCTTGAGAGCATCAAAAAACTTCCTCAACTTGAACGTGTAATTTTTACCAGTTTCGGAGAACCAATGGTTAATCCGAAACTTTTTTCAATGATTGAGGCTGTGCGAAAACTCGGATTGGAGGTGACTCTTGGGACCAATGGGGTACTCCTCACGGAAAAGGTCACCAGAACCTTAATTCGCCTGGGGGTCGACCAATTAGTAGTTTCAATCGATGGAGGAAAACCCGCAACTTACGAAGGTATCAGAGGTACTCAACTTTCAATCATCATAAAAAACCTGGAAACATTCAACCAGGTCAAAAATGAATTGGGAGTGGTTAAACCCACTTTGGCAGTGGAGTTTGTTGCCATGCGCAGCAATTTGGACGAATTGAAAGAAGTTCTAAACCTGGCTTCCGAATTGAACGCGTCCCGCCTGATTGTTTCGAACGTTTTACCTTATACCGAAGAGATGAATGAAGAAAAATTGTATGGATATGGTCCGCAGGAGCCCCTTTATATTGGTTCGTGGCCAGTCAAATCGACCGATACCTGGGTTCGTTGGGGTGTTATCGAAACCCCGAGGATGTTTTGGGGTGCAGAGAGGCGCTGCCGATTTGTACAGGACAAATCGCTGGTTGTGAGATGGGACGGCAATGTTTCACCTTGCTATGCCTATTCCCACAGCTACCAATACTACACAATTGATGGCGTATTAAAGAATGTTGAGCAATACACGTTGGGAAACGTGAACGAACACTTTTTGGATGAAATTTGGATGAGCGAAGAATATACCCGCTTCCGCAGTAATGTTCGCGCGTTTCACTTTCCATCCTGTCCGGATTGTGACCTGCGGGAAACTTGCGACTTGCGCCAGGACAACCAGGGTTGTTGGGGACC
>JAQVUC010000099.1 GCA_028699715.1 Anaerolineaceae bacterium
GAAGTTAAAACCAAAGTGAGTCTATCCAGCTCATTTACCCTGGATGAACTGGTTGAAAAAGCAGCTCTGGCAGATTTTTTGGAAGATACCCATCTTGATCGCATTCTGCCGGGTATCGATTTGAGCTTGAAACGGATCGAGAATTATTCTTTATTAAAAGAACATATCAATGTTCACCAATACTACATGGGCATTGAGCAAAACCGTGAAGTTAGTTTTCAAGAGGCAACAGTTGATTGGTATGACAAGATCTACACGCCTGTGGCAGAGATCATCGAAAATTCAGGTCTGCATCAGGAATACCAGGACTTAACAACAACCGATTTGTATTTGTGGGTTTTGGACCAGCAACAAATTTTGCAGGAAGAGATAGGCACCTCGATCAAAACCGAGAATGTAGTTGATTATGTTGCCAGCCAGGATGGCAAGGAAACAAGCAAGACCGGGACAACAACTGATGAGGAAAGGGAGATTATTCTGACCGAATCCGAACCTCAACAGCCGGATTGTTTGTTCAGAGACATTATGGTTTCGATCAGCGAATCTGATTCCGACTGGATTGCTTTAGAGCAAGCCATGCTTGTCAACCGCTGTTCTAATGGCTCGATTTTGGGTATCCATGTGCTGAGCGAATCGTCTGAGCAAAAAGAGAAAGATTTGCTTCCGGACGAGAATGAATTTTCTGAAAGAATAAGTAGCAGAGGTATGAAGGGCAGGCTCCTGACAGTATCAGGGGACATCAGCAAAAGTTTGCGCGATTACAGTTTACTGACTGATTTGATGGTACTCAAATTGACTTTTCCGCCGGGAGGTTCCGTTTTTGACCGGCTTTCGTCAGGCATTATCACCTTACTGCAAACCAGTCGACGTCCGGTTCTCTTTGTCAAAGAAGACCCTTTGGTCGTGAGCAACATTCTGCTCTTGTATGATGAAAGAGAAAAAAGCCGGGAGGCTTTGTTCATCTCAGCTTATTATGCCGCGCGCTATGGCTGCAGCCTATCCATCGGCATTCCAAGCAAAGAGGGCAGCGCTTCAGTGAAGAGCATGGATTTTGCGCATGAATATTTGTCTGCTTTAGGAGTTCAGTTTGAAAGCTGTTTCCTGGATCAGGAAAAAATTGAGCAAGAATTGCCGGTTCTGATTGAGCAGAAGCAATTTTCAACCGTGATCATGGGTGGATATGAGAGTGGGGGATTGTTGGATCGAATTTTTGCTTCAAACGTGGATAAAGTTCTTGAGATAGCTGATGTGCCGGTTTTAGTCTGTCAATAAATCATTTCGTTTTAGTACCAGCATGGTGTAATCATCTTCAATTGGACGTCCTTGTAAATAAGCGTTCAATTCTTTTTTGACGGCGGATATCACAATTTCCGGCTCTTTTCCGGCATTTAATTCCAAACATTTGGGAAGATGTAAGGACCCAAACTGGAGACCGTCTTCGTTTGCTGGTTCGCTTATGCCATCGGTGTACAAGAATAGCGATTGGCCTGACTTCAATTGCAGAAACTCATCCGAAAGCTTAATCGGATCAAGCAGCCCCAAAGCAATGCCGCCCATGTTTAGTTTTTGAGCTGAATTTGTTGCTGAATCCAAGAGGTAAGGGGGGTTGTGTCCGGCTATGCAGTAGCTCAGTTCACCGGTGGCGGTATCCAAAATGAGGTAAATCAGGGTGACAAAGAACGATTGGCTCGAATCGAGCTGAAGCAGTTGATTGACCCTTTCCAAAGCCCTGGCCGGGGAGGTGAATTCCTGGCTGACAGCCCGGAGAAGAGTTCTTGAGACGGTCATATAGAGAGACGCGGCCAGTCCCTTGTCAGAAACATCGGCTATTATCAAGCCAAATTTGGTCGGACTCAAAGGGATAACGTCATAAAAATCGCCGCCTACTTGCCTGGCAGTGTTCCAGTCCACCGCCAGCTGGTAACCCGGAATTTCAGGCAATTTTTCGGGTAAAAAGGTTTTCTGGATCCGCCTGGCTAAACCTAATTCCTGTTCTGTTTCCTTGCGTTTGAGCTCAATTTGCTTTAAACGATCATTTTGCAAACCGATAGCAATTTGGTAAGACGCACGTTTCAGAAAATCAATTTTTTTATAGCTGAACTCATATTCTTTATCAACAGCCAATAGAAATCCATAATGTTCAATGCCAATATCTAGACTGAATATCTGAGTGCAATCACTACTTGATTGAGCATGATTAGGCTGCGTTGAGATCAATTTTGAGACCAAATTACCAGGTCTTTTTTCTGGTCCGGAGGAAGTTGGATTTTCCAAAAGAGTTCTGATCTTCTCTTCAGAGAAAGCGAGCCCGACTGAATTTTCAAAGCTCTCGTTGAGTTGCACACAGGAAAGCAAATCATGCACAATATATTCTTGTTCCTGTTGGTCAAGGATCAGCAAGACCAGGGAGGAGATCCCACTTTCTGAGAAAATTCGGTAACAGGTGTTACTAACGGCTTCCTGGATATTTTTGGTCTGAACAAAAAGGTTGCCTAATTCAAGCAGTTGTTTTGAGATTCGGCTTTCCTCTTGTTTTTCCTGCAACATGAGAATATTTTGGAGGCTGATGGCGGCCTGTTGTGCTACTCCGTTCAGGATCGCCAAACGTTGTTGGTCGAGGACGGATTCAGGAGGCACTTGCTGGTAGGGTTCGTCGCTGAGATGCAGCAAAAACCCCAGGGTCTGTTCCTGGATTCGCAATGGAAAGGTCAGCAGGGTGCTTTCTCCTGTAAGCTGGGGAAAAAGCGAGAGTAAAGCAGGGAATGACTTCAAGGGCGCGGCGGATAAGACCTCTCCGGTTTTGATGTTTCCGACCAATGTTTGGCGGTCAAGGTCCAGTGGAAGAGAGCCGATTGGGCAAATGGTTCCAGGACAGTAGAGGTTAGGCAGTGTCAGGATGCTCGGATTCTCAGTTTCCAAAGCCAGAGCAACCGATTTGCCCCCGATGAGCTCCAGTAAAATTTCGCCAATTTTGTCGGTCAGCTCTTCAATACTGGTCAGATTTTTGGTTTCAAGAGCCAGATCAAGCAAGATGGAGGTGAGCCAGGCTTGGTTTTGTTTTTCTTCTTCGAGGCGTTGTTTTTCCATCGCGTTGGCGATGTAATCCGCAAACGTTGAACAAATATTTAAGGAATCCTCTCCATAACGACCGGCTGACGCCACGTGCATGCTTATCACGCCGTAGAAAAGATCATGATTACAAATCGCCCCTGCAATGGCTGAAAAATCATCAGGTAACTCAAGCAGTTCCACCAGAGGGTCGGTAAAAGGCGCTTTCGGTTTGAAGAGAGATAAGCTCTTGCAGTCGGCGCCTGCAAACCAAACCGCAGGATTTGCCTTCGAAGCTTCCGGTACAAGATTGCTTGTCGGTTTGGCGCTCCATTTGTACTTTAGTTCCATAGCATTCCCGTCTTCTTCAGGGAGCCAGACTCCAATAAAATCGACCGGAAGAAGGTTTGGAAGTTTTGCCAGGATCGTGTTGATGAGGTGGTCTAACTCAAGGTTTTCAGAAATCAATTCTGCGATTTCACGGTAGGTCTCAGCCAGGTTCCGACGCCACTGGGCAGACTTGTACAAGTTGGCATTCCTGAGGGCACTGGCGATGGTCAGGGATAAGGTTTCGAGCAGTTCGATATCCTCAGCCGAAAAAGCATTTACTTGGTCGCTTTGAAGATCCAATACTCCCAGCAATTCCCCGCCAAATTGGAGCGGCAAACTCAACTCTGAACCAGCACGCGACCCAGTCAGCGAATCCGGTTTAAAGCGATCATGTTTTGATACATCATTGGAGAGTTGAAATTTACCGGTTTGTGCTGTCAGGGAGATCAACCCAGTCTGGGAAGGGACAGGAAAGGAAATCTTATTTTGCTCGTAGTAGGCGGCTCTAGAGCCGCTGCCGGCTTTGTAAACCAGTGATTGGGAAACGTAATCAAGAATAAAGATATGAACGAAAGGATAGGAGAATTCGCTGTGGATCAGGCCGGCAACTTTTGCCAGAAGTTGGTCAAGCTCAAGCGTGCTGCTGATAGACCGATTGAACTCAGAAATGATCCGCAGGGTCTCAATTGGAAGAGAGTCAGATTCTTCAGTCTGGTTTTGCGTATCTTCTTCAGGAGAGTCTTCTTCTGGATCGCTTGACTTAAATCGCTTGACCAAGGTCAGCCGGTTGGTGAGTTGATCAATTCTTTCATAAGCCACTTCATCCATCAGCTGGCGGATCAGGTAAACTCCAAGTCCGCGTTCTCGTCTTTGCTCAAGCGGACTGTCAAGATCCGGCGGGGGCACATCTTCCGGATCAAAAGGCAAGCCGTGGTCTTCTAACAGGATGGTCATTCCCTCCTGGTCAGCGCTCAACTTAACAACAAATTCTTCTTCAGTAGCCGGAGGATAAGCGTGATCGATGATATTGGAGCAGGCTTCATCCACAGCCAAATCGATTTCATAGATTTGTTTTGAGGAAAAACCCAAATCTTGCGCGAAGGAGCGCACCAATTCTGAGATTGGCAGCAAACTGCTTTTTTTTGCTGGAAAAATCGCGGAAGTCATCAAGGATTCCTATAATTAAGAGGCATTATAACATGCCAATCAGGTAAAATAGACCCATGGATTCTCAACCAAAAAAGATAGGCATCAACCAGCTGGCGGAAAATGACCGACCGCGTGAAAGGCTATTAGCTGAAGGCGTGCAGGCTCTGACCAATGGCGAATTGTTGGCCATCTTGTTGAATAGCGGGTCAGTTGACGCCAGCGCGATCGACCTTGCCAATCAATTGTTGAACGATTTAGGCGGGTTCAGCGGTATCCATCGCGAAGAAATTTCACGCTTGCTTGAATTTAAGGGGGTTGGTGAAGCCAAAGCAGCCCGGATCAAAGCCGCTGTTGAAGTTGGTCACCGACTGTCAAAAGAAAGTGAACAACCCGCAATTTTTATCAAAACGCCTGAAGATATAGCTGACCTGGTGGGGCATGAAATGAGGGGCATGAACCAGGAAGAGCTGTGGGTGCTCTTATTGAATTCGCGCAATAGATTTTTGGGCAAAGAGCGGCTGTACAAAGGCTCCCAGGATGCCACAACAGTGCGCGTAGCCGAAATATTCAAGACCGCCGTCAGAAAAAACGTCTATGCCATCGCCCTGGTGCACAATCATCCTTCTGGCAACCCTTCAGAAAGCCCGGAAGATGTCAATTTGACCAGGGCGGTCATCCAGGCGGGTTCTATTCTGGATATCCGTTTACTGGATCACATCATCATTGGCACGCTTG